>NZ_SDLF01000060.1:0-1027 GCF_013096935.1 Brevibacillus sp. MCWH
ATAGATGTAATGCCGCGTAGTTTTCCATCTTTATATAATTTAATAATATCATCTTTTACATCATTAGAGTTAACGTATAAGGGAAGAGATCTTATAATTAGTTCATTGCGATCTAAATCAACCTCTATTTCGCCACGCATTTTAAATTTACCTTTTCCTGTTTTAGAAATCTCTTCAAACTGTCCTTCATCTACGATATGAGCACCTGTAGGGCTATCAGGAATTAAAACAACATTTTCATATTCAGGATCTTCTAAAAGTTTTAATGTGAGCTCTAATACTTCTTTAGCATTATAAGTAGGTAATCCTGTGCTTAAACCATATCCTATACCAAATGTGTTATTAATCAAAACGTTGGGATATCTAGCTGGTAAATATTCAGGCTCTTCTAAATCTCCTAAATAGTTTTTCTTTGTACTTACTAGCTTTAAATCGAAATCTTCAAAGAAACATTTGTACGCATAGTAACTAATTCTAGCTTCTGTATAACGAGAAGCGGCTGCAGGGTCTCCTTTAGGACTTCCAAAGTTACCTTGACCATCAATAAGAACAAGATTATTATTCCATGATTGAGCCATCTTAACTAAAGTTTGATATACTGGAATATCCCCATGTGGGTGATATTTACCGACAGTTTCACCAGTAATCCTAGACGATTTAGTCATTTTTCCATTAGGACGACTTCCTAGATCGTTGTATAGAGCATATAAAATTCTTCGTTCACCGGGTTTTAATCCATCAATTAATGTTGGAATATGGCGCATTAAGTTAGTATTAGCACCAAAAATTTGCATGTACTGTGTGCATAAATCTCCTATGTTTTCGACAATTACATTTTTCTCTTTCATGTGTTATTTACCCTCCTTTATTCATTGAAAAGAAGACTAGATTTAAAATAAATCTAGTCTTAGTTATCTAAATCTTCTCTATTAATTTTGAAATGTTCCATGAGCTTCTTTCTTTCTTCAGAACTATCACCATGTAAAATACGGAATTTTTCAATTTCTTTTTCAATATCGTCTACTGT
>NZ_SDLF01000061.1:0-1017 GCF_013096935.1 Brevibacillus sp. MCWH
GTATTATAGGTGGTGCAACATTTGGTGCTATTAACTCATTATTACCATTTGGATTATTACCTTCATTCTTCTTACCGGGTGGTCCTATTGCAGGAGCCATTATGGGTGCAGGTATTCAAATTGCTTTAAGATCTGAATCTTTCCAAAAATTCTTATTTGGGGAAAAAGGTGAAGATGGAAAACGATATGGAGGTTTATTTGGAAAAATATTTTCTAATAGTAAGCTGAAAGATCCAGAAACTAAAAAATATTTAGCTAATATGGGATTTGGGGCTGTTAGTGGAGCAGGAATTGCAGCCATTGTAGGAAAATTCGGTTTATTGGGATCTATGTTAACTCCATTTGGTCCAGTAGGAGGAGCTGTTGCTGGTTTAGCAGCAGGTATTGCGTTATCTACTGAAAAATGGAAAAAAGCATTGTTTGGAGAATGGGATGAGGAAACAGGTAAACGTAAAGGTGGACTATTAGGAAAATTTAATAACTGGTTTAAACTAGAAGTAGTTGAACCTATGAAATTAAAATTTGAAGAGACGAGTTTAGCTATGAGGGAATGGTTTACTAAAAGTATCGCTATTCCTTTCCAAAAAGCAATTAATCCTATTAAGCAAGAATTTAAATATATGACAGAAACGTTAACTTCTTGGTTTAAAAAAGGCTGGGATGACTTCAAAGTAAAAATAGGAAAAGTATTTGAAGAAAATGTTGCTAAACCTTTTGGTATCTTTATGAGAGATTATGTTATGAAACCTTTAAAAAATTTCTTTGGTAAAATATTGTCAGGTATTGGAAAAATCCTTGCTCCTATAGCCGCTTCTCCAGTAACTATTCTATCTTCTATTTCACAAGGATTACGAAGAAAACAAGAGAAGCGTGGAGTTCGTAATTACATGGAAGAACAATGGGAAGATATTAAAGACTTTTCAGGAAGAAAAGAACGTGGAGAAAGAATGGGACTATTTAGAACTGTAGATTCACAGGGAAATACTGTTGGAAAAGGTTTCTTGGGAGGAATAAAAG
>NZ_SDLF01000062.1:0-952 GCF_013096935.1 Brevibacillus sp. MCWH
CTTTAAAACAATACAAGAAGTTAGGGAGGAGCCAGCCCAATATATCTGCACAGAATTCTCCAGACTTCCTATAATAGGATCTATTAGTTGTGGGGATGGTGTTATTGCTTATGAAGAAATAAAGGGTTATGAAGAAGTACCGAGCAGTTGGTTGAACGGCGGTGAGTATTTTTTTCTCGAAGCTCGTGGAGACAGCATGATAAACGCTCACATTACAGACGGCGCACTTCTTTTGATACGACGCCAAAATGATGTAGACAATGGTGAGATTGCCGCCGTGCTGATCGACGGCGAGGCAGTATTGAAAAGAGTATATAAAACAGAAGATACTATTATTCTACAAAGTGAAAATCCGATGTACAAGCCTATCATCCTTAAAAGAAATGACATGAAGGATGTAAGGATTATCGGGAAATTGAAAAAAGTTATTCTAAATTTTTAGCGCTAAAGATTTAGATAGGCGGGTCGCTCCCGCCTGTTTTTATAGGAGGGATAATAAATGGCTGTCGCTCTATATATACGAGTATCAACGGAAGAACAAGCACGGGAAGGATATTCGATATCGGCTCAGCGTGAAAAATTAATTGCGTATTGTAAAGTGCACGACTGGTACGACTATCGGTTTTACATCGATGAAGGGGTATCAGCAAAAAACCTTGACCGTCCACAACTCAAAGAAATGATTAAACACATTAAAGAAGGGGCTATCGATACTGTACTTGTTTATCGTTTGGATAGGCTTGTTCGATCAGTTACAGATTTGTACAAGCTGTTAGAAATATTCGAACAGCACGGTTGTAAGTTTAAATCAGCGACAGAAGTATATGACACCAGTACGGCTATTGGACGGTTATTCATCACTCTAGTTGCAGCAATGGCACAATGGGAAAGGGAAAATTTAGGGGAACGTGTTCGAATGGGGCAAATTGAAAAGGCGAGGCAAGGTTTTTAT
>NZ_SDLF01000063.1:0-943 GCF_013096935.1 Brevibacillus sp. MCWH
GCGTATTGATTTAATTAATGCTTATGATAAGGACACGTTATTTACTAAATATTGGATTGTAATCCCAGCGTACTATAGAGATGTCAATTTACAATCTTCGGAAAGTGGGAAAATTTCTCACCATGAAATTAATGACAAATATTCTAAATTAATTCGTCTAGCATCTATTTTAAAAAATAACAATAACTTTGACTTCGTTTTAAATACAACTAGAGCTAAAATTCAGGAAACACTTGTAGAAATTTATGATCTTTTAAAAGGAAAACTAGAGAAAAAACACGGTTTAATAAGAAAATCACTTCTAGGTAAATCTATTGACTACGGTGCTCGTTCAGTAATTTCAGCACCTGTATTCCATGCTAATAGACATGAAGAGATGCAAGTAGATTTTTATCATTGCGGTATCCCCTTAGCACAATGCTGTTCACTGTTTACACCTTTTATTGTTTCATGGGCAAAAAGATTTTTCCAAAGGGAAATTGAGAAACTAGGAAATAAATTCCCGGTTAAAACTGCTAATGGTGAAATAAAATACTTAAAACTGAAAGAACCTGCTATTTATTACAATGAGGATTATATTAAGAAAAAAATAGATAGATTTGTATTTAGCCCTGTTGACAGATTCGATCCTGTGGAATTACCTGTAGAAGATGAAGAATATCAAGATAAAGTGTTTTTAACATTTGTGGGAAGATTTTACGATGGTAAAAGTACAGAAAAAGAATCACCTCTATTTAGTAGACCTGCTACATGGACTGATGTATTATATCAAGCGGCTATGGAAGTTACTGCGGATAAAATGGTTTGGGTCACACGTTATCCTTTATTAGACTACTTCGGTATGTTTCATAATAAAATTTCAGTTTTAACTACACAAAAAAAAATTCCTATGTATGTAGGAGACAAACTATATGAATTTTACCCGCATGTTGACCTTCAAATG
>NZ_SDLF01000064.1:0-925 GCF_013096935.1 Brevibacillus sp. MCWH
TCAGTAGACAAACAAATATTCCTCTACTAAATACTATAATACCAAGAAGCATCAGGTTTGCTTCTTCAGTAGCTTTCAACAATTTACCGTCTACGTTAGTAGATGATAGAAAAGATAAATCTGTACAATATTATTACGAACTAATTGAGGAGGTTGTTCAAAATGGCTAAAGAAAAGAAAGATAAAAAAGAAAAGAAGACTTCAGAAACAGAAAAGAAGGCTAAGAAACCTAAAGTGGTTGAGTTTAACGATGTTGCTGAAGAAAAAATTGTTATTGACGCAGATATTGATAAGGAGCTCGAAGAGTTCCAAGAACAATTAGGAATCAAAATTGAAAAAGACGAGGAGGTTGAGGAAGAGTTAGAAAAATTAATAGAAACTCCTTTAGAAACATATGAAGAAGTTAAAAAGGTTGACGAGACCTTAGAATCTAATGAAGAAGTTAAAGAGGAGGTTTCAAAATCCGACGAATCTAAGGAAGAAGATCCTGAACCTCTAATTTTATACAATTTTGAAAATAATAAACAGAAGGAGAGTGAAGCTGAACCTTTCTTAATTTCTCAATTTGAGAAAGAAAAAGAAAATAAAGCACAAAAAGAAGGTAAAGAAAATAAAGAAGGGGTTGGAACTAAAATAGAAAATAAAACAGACTCGTCTATTGTGAATAATCTGCTAAACAAAAATATGTTTGAAGGAGGTAGATGGGTTCAACCTTCTAAACGAAAAATTTCATAAAAATAACGTGGGTTCTATCCTACGTTATTTTTTTATATTTATATATTATAAAAATATGATAAACAAATAAAATGAAGGGAGATGAATAAATATGCTAAATTATAGTAAAGAACTTGTCGACAAGTTAAGTCTAATTTACAATTCTATTCTACGAGAAGGTGACTATGAAAAATCGGTGGAACAATTAAAT
>NZ_SDLF01000065.1:0-876 GCF_013096935.1 Brevibacillus sp. MCWH
ACATTACTAATAGGTATATTAACTATACTGAATTGATCAGTGCTATTACCTAAACCTAATTGACCATTATAATTATATCCACACCCTCTAACAGTACCATCGTTCATTAAAAATATAGTAAAATCTGAACCGCATGTAATATCTTTAACATTATTTATTGGTATATCAGTTAAATTGGTTGCTAATGTTACACTACTACCTAATCCTAATTGACCAAAGGAATTCGAACCACATCCTTTTACCGTACCATCATTAAAAAGGAATAATGTGTGGTTTTTTCCAGAAGATATTTTTACAACGTATGAATACGTTCCTGTGGTCAAATTAATAATTGAATACTTTCCTGTCTCGTCAACTGCAAGGACGTTGTCTCGGTCTAGTAGAGTTAGGGACTTTATTTTATTAGAAAGTCCTGACCATATATAATCAGAAGCGTCTGTTAATTTTATAGGATCTATCACACAAATGCAATTAGGCATTTTTTTTAAAACTCCTATCAATTTACCATCTTCAGAAGTTATAAAAAAATTTAGGAAGCTACTATATTTTAGATCAATATCTAATGTAATAGGATTATAAGAATCTACTCCGTTATAGTCTCCTAACTGATCATAATAGTTATGACCACATGATCTTATATAGTTATCTTCTAATGATATGAAGATTGTAAAATAATTTCCTAACCGTATTTGTCTAACTCTTCCTATAGGAACGTCTGTAATTGTTAATTTAGATGATTTATCACCTGTACACAATTGTCCATAGTAATTGTATCCTACACATTTTACAGTTCCATCATCATAGATGTAAAATGCGTGCGAGCCTCCGCAAACTATTTCCCTAAAACCATTTATAGGTATATTAACTATACTAGGT
>NZ_SDLF01000066.1:0-861 GCF_013096935.1 Brevibacillus sp. MCWH
TGGTCAAGACCCCATTTTGTAGACACTTAAAAAACCCCCGGCCGTTAGGCCGCATGCTGACGCCTGTACTCGACTGGCGTCAGCTTATTTAATTTGATTTGCAAACGCTCCTCATTGTAAAAACGAATGTACTCCTCAATTCGTCTTTGCGCCTCATCCAAACTTCGAATATCATAAGGATAGAGAGCTTCTGCCTTTAAGTGCGAGAAGAAACTCTCCATAGGGGAATTGTCTAAACAATTGCCCCTTCGGGACATGCTGATTCGGGCGCCAACCTTTTGCAGCATGTCGTGGTATGCATGGGACGTGTACTGGAAGCCTTGATCGCTGTGTACGATCAGTCCAGTCACGTCCTTATGCTTTTCAAATGCTTTCCGAAACGTCTCTAGGACAAGGACATTGTCATTGTGTAAGCTCACATGGTGCGCCACGATTTCGTTGTGAAACAAGTCTTTAATCGCAGATAAGAAGATACGTTGATCTCCTACACGAAACTGGGTAACATCGGTGACCCACTTCTGGTTCGGTTTCTCGGCTGTGAAGTCACGCTTCAACAAATTTTCGGCAACACGACCATCTGATTCAGCCGCTCGATACGTGCTCCGATACGCTCGTTTGCCACGAATAATGGCTTTCAGCCCAAGAATTTGCATGAGCCGTAACACCTTCTTATGATTCACAACCTTGCCGTATTGACGAAGGAGTTCCGCTTGAATTCTTCGATACCCATATATTCCTTTTCGTTCATCATAGATGGTTTGAATCTGCTGTTTCAGTTCTCCGTCTCTATCCCACTCCTTCTGTGCAAGATATCGATAATACCCACTCCTCGATACACCAAGAAGTTTGGAGAGTTCGGTA
>NZ_SDLF01000067.1:0-819 GCF_013096935.1 Brevibacillus sp. MCWH
AGATGAAAAAGAAAGTGAAGTATTAGAACAAGTCGTTGAAAAGTTAGAATTAGACAACGATTCAGAAGTTGTCTACACAAACGAAATTAAAGTAAACGACAACGTTCAAATTACTAACACAGTTCGTATTAAAACAGACGATAATGATGTAGAAAAACTACGTCAAGAGTTGTCTAGTGAATTTGAAGATGAATACGATGATTATGATGATGAAGAACATCTAGTCGAATTAGCTTCTGAATTTCTTCATTTAGAAGATGAACTAGATGAAGAAATTAGTAGAAGAAAAAGAAATAAAGAATGGAAATAATTTAATAATATAGAGGAGTAAATTTAGTTTACTCCTCTATATTAATTTATTTCAATAAAAAATAATTAAAGGAGAGAATAATCAATGGGTGTAGTTATTAGAATGGATTCAAAAAAGTTTCTTAAAACTTTCATTAAAGAAAATGATCCAATGGAATTCCAATATGTATTAATTAGTGAAAACATTACAACGAAAGAAAAGTTTAAAAACGTTAAAGCTATTCCTCTGCTTATACCACCAGTTTCTGCTATTAGTGAGTTAGAAAACGAAGGGTTTAAGTCTTATAGGAAAGCTTACTTAAACTATTTAAGTAATCCTAAAATTGAGGCTTTTATTTCTATTATTGTAAAAGCTGCTGTCGATAATGATCTTAAAATTGTATTACTTTGTTCACAGTCAGAGAACGAGTTTAAGTATTTGAAAATTATTTGTGAATATATTGAAGAAGTTTATAAAATGAAAACTTATACTTATAAAGAATATAAAGAAAATCCTGAAAAAGCTTGTAA
>NZ_SDLF01000068.1:0-807 GCF_013096935.1 Brevibacillus sp. MCWH
GTTCGGTTTCTTCTTCATCAAGCTTCGTCTGCTTAATGAACTTAATACTAGTTGTTTCAGTAGGCGTTTCCTTATAGATTTCAATCTTGTTTGTCTCAACTTTAGAAGATGGATCTAGTTTTGGAACTTCATCTTCTTCAGCTGTTCCACTCTTAATCTTCTTCATTAGATTAAGAGCTTCTAAATAAGATTCTTCGCTCTCTTCACGAGAGATGTAGTAATCTTCATTTTTCATACCATATTCCTCCTTCTTAACATTACTTTCTTGTTTTGTTTTATATAAAGAAGAAGCTTTTAATTCTTCTTCCTTATAACTAGAAGCAACTTCCACAAAAGGTTTTGTTAGCTTATAAGCTAACTGTTTAGCAATCTCATTTTCTCTTTTTTCTTGTTCCATAGTAATTCTTCGTCTAATGTCCATGAATGTGTATTTCTTACCACATTTAGGACAAATTAAATTATGGAAATTCTCATCATAATTTAATATAGCTTGATCTTTGGAACATAGAAGTTCATCCCCTTGAATTCTGAATATATATGCAAAATCTAATATAGCTAGTTCTCCGTTATCACGGTAGCCCCAGTTACAAAAGTTTTTACCTACAGTACCAACATCGCCTAATAAATAACTTTCACCTATGATAGAAAGTATTTCTCTAATTACTTCTTTTTGCTCTTCAAATTCTTCTTTTGAAATGAGGGTAACGTATTCACAAACTGAAATGAGCTCATTAGTTTCATATGTTTTAACTACATAAGGTTGAAGCTCTTTCGAAACTGTGAATTCGTTTAAGTTGTCTCTCATAC
>NZ_SDLF01000069.1:0-788 GCF_013096935.1 Brevibacillus sp. MCWH
TCATTAGACAGTTTGGGTAACATCTAACTGACCAAACATCGCAGCTCCTGTATCCCAAAATTTATAGTCATCACGCATGATTGTACGAAGGTTAGTTGTATCACGAATGAAAGCATCTCCGCCTTCTTTTGTACTTGCTAGCTCAAAGAAACGACGGTTAAATACAACAATTAACTGTTTCAAATCACCGATAATGATTGGCGCTAATGAGGTAGTTGTTCCTTCTGTTTTCAAGAAACGATTCGAAGCAACTACTACTGGGCGTCCTTTGAACAATTTACGTCCTGGCTGAGTCGGATCATCCTGTAGTAAGTAGCGTCCGTTTGCGTCTTTCTGCTCGTCCAACCAGTGATAACCGTCTTGGTTCGGTAAAATGATGCTATTTGCGCTAATAGCTGGAACCAATAGTACGTTAAGAACTTTTTTGATATTGTCGAAGTTAGCTAATGACTGTTTTTGCATCGTCTTCAATAAGTTCGTGATGTGATAATTTCGTGTAACGACAGCTTTTTTACTGATCCAGTTCGTCACGTATTGCTCGATGTTTTTGTCTGTATCAGCAATTAACTCGTTCGTTAGAGGTAAAATGCCAGCACGTTTTTTGAGAGAGTACGAGATTGGAACGAATTTCGGATTGTCTGTTTCCCCGATTAAGCCGTATTCATCGACATCTTGGAAAGGCACCATTTCTTCCTCTTTTTCGAGTACACGCGAACCGCTAAGTGCCGTCACATTTTGTACATTCACATATTGCGAAAGGTCGTTAAAATCCCTCATAAGTGTATAAA
>NZ_SDLF01000006.1:0-239803 GCF_013096935.1 Brevibacillus sp. MCWH
TTACTCACCCGTCCGCCGCTAACCTGTCTGGAGCAAGCTCCATACAGGTCCGCTCGACTTGCATGTATTAGGCACGCCGCCAGCGTTCGTCCTGAGCCAGGATCAAACTCTCCAATAAAGTTGAGTTAAAAATTACTGGCTGCTGCATCAACAGCGATTGTACAGGCTGATTCTATCCGGTTTTCAAGGAACATCATGTCGCAAGTAGTTTCTTCCTTTACGCTTCAAGCGACGCTTTTTAATATAGCATAGGCTAAAAATAAATGCAACAGGAAATTCTAAGTAAGTTGGGTCGCATTTTTCGAGGTTCGACAAAGACAAACAATTGGGCAATATGACCATACTACAAGCAGAGATGTCCATTACAAAGAAAAGGAGAACAGACATGATACGGGTCGTCAGTTATAACATTCACAGCGGACGGGACTTGTTTTGGCGCAAACGGCTGAACGAAATGGCTGCGACGCTGCGCGAAATGCAGGCAGACGTGATCGGCCTGCAGGAAGTCCATCAGAACGGCAAATACGGCTTTCAAGCTGCCTATCTGGCGGACGCGCTGGAGTACGAATTCGCCTTTGCCCCGTCAATCACCATCGCGGACGGCCATTACGGAAACGCCTTGTTGACGCGTTTGCCCGTCGAGCATGTCGGACGGTTGGATTTGCCGGCCAAAAAGGAGAAACGCTGCGCCCTGCAAGCAACCCTCTCCTGCGCTGGCATCCACATATCGTGCTGGGTGACCCACTGCAGCCTCAATCAAGCAAGCCGACTGGCGCAGATAAAGCTGCTCACGGACAAGGCCGCGAAAATGAACACTCCCCTGCTGCTGATGGGGGATTTCAACGCTGTTAACGTCTCGTTTGCCCCGATGCTTACTGACTGCGCACTTGCCACCGGACAGGACCGCCTCGCGACGCTGCCGACTTTTCGCCGCCGCATTGACTATCTGTTTGCATCCAGCCATTGGCGAATCATACACTACGACGTTGCGCCCGTAAAATGGTCCGATCACCTCCCAATCATCGCCGATCTCGAACTGCAACCCCAAGTTCCTGCAAAATGAAGTCCTTTACGTCGACCAACCGGGCGGGGACCGGAAACGGCCGGGACGCTCCCGCCACCAAAAGCGGGATCAGGGAGTCCTGCTTGTGCAGGGAACCGTGACTGCCGCCGCCCAGGTGCGTCGGCGACGCTTCTGACAAGAATTCAAAACCCTCGGCCGCCGTCAGCACAAGTACTGGCCCCCGCTGCGAAAACAAGGAACCGTACAGGCGGGAAAACGCATCCGGATACGTCCCGAAACAGATGTCCCGCCCCTCCTGTTCCACTTCCAGCACACCGCTATCTCCTTCCATCCCCCATTCGTTGCCGTACGGATCGCGAAGCGGCCCGCCCTTCCAAAACTGCAGAAATCGGTCGGACCCGCCGCGCCGCACCACCACGCGCTCCCCTTCCCGCCAGGCGATCAAATCAATCCGCGGGTCTTGCGAAACGGCAGCGCTCAAGGGAAGCAGATTCTCTTCCTTCAGCGGATAGAGGTACGTCATCCGCTCGTTGTTGCAGATGACGACGTCATACTCATCGGTCACGTCCGTCCCCAACCGGTGAATGGAAAAGCCGGCAAGCATCGCTTCCAGGTCGATGTTGTGCTCGTCGCTTTCACCGATCAGCGTCTGGCCGTGATCGCTGATAAAGATGCAGACGTTACGCTCCAGCACCTGTTCCCAGGAACTGTAGCTGTCCAAAAAACGCACCAACTGCTCATCCACTTCGGCCAGGTGCTCAACCGCCTCATGCGGCGAGACGTGCAGCTTGTGGTCGTTCTCCGGGAGATAGATCAGGGTAAAATCCGGCTGTTGGCCGCTGTTGATCACTTCGATCAGGACGTCAATGGCGTACGTATCGTTGATGCCGTACCCCTTGGCGGCAGACTGGGCCCAATTCCACACAATCGGGCGAAACAGGGCAGGGCGGACCAGCGTGCCCAGGCTCATGATCGTGGGGCCGCTAGCTTTTTCGCGCAGGTTGAAGCGGGTAACGGCATCCAGCACGGGCGGCATGTGCACCTTGTGGCGTTTGTGCCCGCGGTGGGCAATCACGTTGATCGAGCCAGAGACAAGCCCGTTTTCCTCCAGCACCTCGTGTATCGTCTTTACGTCCCGACTGAGGTGGCGTTCGTTCAAGTCGAACAGCACGTTTTTTGCGCAGTGTTCAAAGCCGAGTTTTCCAACCGAAGCGGTTCCGTTTATGTAGTTGATCATCTCGTTCGTCTCGGGATCGTACCAGACCAGTCCCGGCACCTTGTGCTGATCGGGGTATACACCCGTGATAAGCGAACAGTCGACGGAAGCGGTCATGGTCGGAAACACGGTCACGCAGTCCGAAATGTACTGCCCCCGCTCCATGAAAAACTGCAAACCGGGCGCTTTCCCCATCGCCACGCATCGCTCCAGCACATCCGACATCATGGAGTCGATGAGGAAGAGGAGAACTTTTTTCATCCGTCTGTCTTCCTTGTCCGTTAGTAGTTGTCGCACATGTTAGTGTTTGTCTTTTCATGTGCTCTATACAAAAAGGAAAAGCCCTGCCGAAGAAGGCAGGGGCTTCAAATTCATCGGGACGCGGCCGGTATTGGCGCCGTGTAGACGAGCACCGGCTCGTCGTTGATTTGTTGCAGTTTAAGCGTTTGGTGCCGCTGCAGGTACGGAGCGATCGGCACGTACTCCTGCTCCCCGACAGCGGCCTCGCCGAGCAGCGTGGAGAGAACGGCCGTCCTCACCAGCCACTGGCCGTTTTCCCGTTTGAACAAGGGATCGACCGCAGGAAACGCGATGCCGTTTATCACCGTGTCGCCGTTTTCTTCCGTCAGGCGATACGTCTGTACATGAAGCGATCGCAGGGCTTCCACAACCTGTGCCGCGTAGTCCTCCACCGCAAGGTCCGGCTCCAGACCGACGTGATTGACCACGGTGTGCTTGGGAGTAAAGTACTCGTGCAGCGTCAGCTTCAGCGCATCCCCGTTGGACAGCGGAATGATCTGTTGTGCGCTGCCTTTCCCGTAGGTTTTGCTGCCCACCAGCACGGCAATGCCGTGTTCGCGCAGGGCCCCCGCCACCAGTTCGGATGCAGAGGCAGTCCCTTCATTGACGAGTATGCGGACAGGATACCCGACGTTTCGGCCGTTGCGAACCCAGGTCTCTACTTCCACGCCGTTGCGGTTGGTCGTGTACATCAACAGACCTTCTTCCATGAACAAGCTGGCCACGTCACGAGCAGTGGACAGGTAACCGCCGCTGTTGTCGCGCAAATCCAGGATCAGCCCTTTCAAGGGGCGAACGCGGGAAAGCTGCTCCAGCTTGTCACGAAGCTGTACGGCCGCTGCCGATCCGAAGGTGGACAGGCTGACGTAGCCAATCGCGCTGCCTTCAAACAGGTCTCCTTCCACCTCGGGCATCGTCACGGCAGCCCGTTTCAGGCGGACCTGTTTTTCCCGTTTTTCCGAAGGGCGGTAGATGGTCAAAACGGCTTCGCTGTCTTCTTCTCCTTGCAGCAAGGCGAATGCTTCCTCAAAACTTTTGCCCTTGAGGGACTTGCCGTCTACTGCCAGCAATTGATCTCCTTTCCGCAGTTCGGAAGCGGCAGCCGGCGATCCCGGCACGATGTCACGGATCACCAGCAGTCCATCCAGCATCCGCAGACGGAAACCAAAGCCGACAAACTGGTTTTCGACGTCCGCCGCAAACACCCGTAACTCGTCCCGGGTGAAATACATCGTGTGCGGGTCGTCCAGCGTGGCAAGCATCCCGTCAATCGCCCAGCGGTTCAGCAGCGATTGATCCAGTCGTGCGGTACGCTGCCATTCCGCCAACCGCTGCACCATCTCCGGCAGCGTGTCGTCATCCTCCGAAGGTTTCAGCGTCAGGTGGGCTTGTTTGCCTGCCTCCTCGCTGACGTGACTGAGCGCTCCCTGTACCAACTGCTTGGCAGTGGGCTTGGTCAAATGATTGTCCAGTACATATTGAAATACTTCTGCTGTCACCGCAAACGGCTGTTCCTCCGCCTGCACGGGGACGGAAACGGCCGTCAGAACTGCGGCGAGCAGGCCCATGATCAAGCGCTTCATCGTGTCGCCCCCTTCACCGCTTCGTCCGGAATGCGCACATGCACCTCATAGGGGAAGGAATACGTTTCCTTGCCCGCAAAAGCCACGTACTCCTCGGTATCGTAAATCTCTTCATAGCGCCAGACCCGCTGCACCAGCAAATCCGTGTCGCGGTCGATGTAGTACTTGTTCATAAACACCGGGATCTGCTTCACCTTGCCGGCCTTAAACGAGCGGTTCTTCACCTGCTCCACCAAAGCGGGCCCGGGAATCCACTCGGTGATGACGTCGTAACGGCCGAGTGACTGCTTGAAATAGCGGGCGTGCAGGAGTTTCGCCCGTTCCGCGACGCTGAGTTCGGGTACCCATTCGTAGAGGAAATCAGCCTCGCCAATGCTGCTTTTTTCCCAAACTCCGCGTTCAACGTCTCGTTCGTAATGCAGTTTCTTACGGAGGTCCGTATAGCTCTCCCACTTGTCCAGCACGAGCTGCTGCGGGGACTGGAAGATACCGGACGTGTGGCCGATCCGTTCGCGTTGGTCCACTTCCTGTGTGTACTTCAACAAAAAGCCGCGCAGAACGGCCTCCCCGCGAGCGATGTAGCCGTCCTTGTTGTCCATCCGTTTGAATGTATGCGCAAGGTCCGTAATCAGCGAAGGCTGCTGCCGCAGCACAGCCAACTCCTGGGACAGCAGCTGCGCCAACTGCTGGACTGCGTCTGCCGCATCGGAGATGTCCGGACTGGCCAGCAACTTCTCCGCTTCATCCAGTCGGTTGGTTTCCACCAGATAGTACACCGCGTTGAGCAGTGCCTCCGTCTTTTTGTCGGCAAACGAGCGGTAGCGGGCCAGGGCTGCTTCCGTTTTGCCGCTTTTCACTTCCAACGCGGCCAGGTAAACGGCCAGCGATTGCCATTCTTCGGAACCTTGCCGCACTTTCGGTTCGTAGCTGCCCAGACGCTCCAGGATCTGCCCGTACACCGCAGGGTCTTCTGCCCCCATTTGCACCGCGATGTCGTAGACGTTGGCACAGAGCAGGCGAAGCGTGTCGGGCAGAATGATCTTGTCGGCGAAATACGCGTCGATGGCCAAAAATGCCTGGTCCAGATTGTCCGCAAGCGTGGTCCCCGAATTCCAGCTCAGGTAGTAGTGCACACCGACCTGGTTGTCAAACGTGGACCCGGCCAGACGCTCCAGGTCTGCAAACGTCTCCTCGCTGTCTTCGTGGTTGCGGATCGCTTCCACCGCTTGGACAAATGTCTCTTCGTCCTTGGTCAGCTGATTGGTGTAAGCCGCGAACATCGGAAACAGTTCCTGAATCTCCGGAATCGCAGGAAACTTTTGGCCGTTGTAATCAAGCAACGGCAGCAGCAAGTCCCCCTGCATGGAGGCGAGCAGCCGGTCGGCCACGACGGCAGCCTCACCCCGCTTCAGCTTCTGCTCCGGCCGACCGTCCATCCAACCAGTTTTGGAAATATTCTGCCAGGCCTGCTCCCCGTCTGTGCCCATCGTGTACATCTGCAGCAGTTTGGCCGCTTCCTCGCGGGTGATAGGCTGGTTGGGATGCAGTTCCTTGCCGGGAAACACCTGTTGAATCGCCCCGGGGCCGTACAGGCGCTCCAGCAAAACAGAGACGCGCAGGATCGGATCGTACATCCAGGTCAGCCGGTCCACATCCGCGTATGGCAGATACGGCTCGTCAAACCCTTCTCCAAAGCCGTACGCCTCGTGTTCGGACAAAAAGGTGAGCGGGTACAGATGAAGCTGTCCCAGTTCGTACAACCGATCCATCAAAGCGAGAAACTCGGCCCGGCTCATCTCCCGTTCCGGATAGAAGCGGTCAATGCCGGCGCCTGCCGCAAACAGGCCGGCCTTCACCCCGCGAACAATCGCTGCTTTGGCCCAGTGCTTCCCAATGTCCTCGTACGGGACTTCGCTGGCACGGGCGGTCACTGGGGCAAACAGCACCGAGGCGAGCAGCCCGCACGCCATGATTTGGATAGTTTTTCGCACAAAAATCCCCCTATCGTTTTACTCACACGCACCTTCCGCAAGCCGTATCGGCGCTCCGCCTGCGGTCAAACAGCCGGCTTTCCGCCTGTCGGCGGGCGCGCGCGGCCTGCCTATACAAATTGGAACGGATCCGTGTGTACGGAGGAAGGAAATACTTCCGTCTGGTAGCCGTTTGCTTTTAATTTTTCCGCCAGATAGGAAGCCAGCTTCTCTTTCATGATTTTTTCAATGTTGTGGCCGGCGTCGATGATAAACAGCCCCTCCGCCTGCGCGTCGTGAGCAGTATGATAGCCGATATCGCCCGTCACGAACACGTCGGCTCCGCGAAAAATGGCTTTGGACACAAACGAGCTGCCATCCCCGCCAACCACGGCCACTTTGCGCACAGGGGCGTCCAGATCGCCGACGACACGAACGCCGGTAAGCGAGAAACGCTCCTTGATCTGCTCCGCCAGCTCACGCAGTGTCACGGGCTGCGTCAGCTTGCCGATTCGGCCAATACCCAACCGGGTGCCGGACGCCTCCAGCGGAATTACGTCGTAGGCAACCTCTTCGTACGGATGGGCGGCCAGCATCGCCTTGATCACGGCGGCCTGACGGGAAGCCGGCATTACTGTCTCCAGCCGGACTTCTTCCACCCGCTCCAGCGTACCCTGCTGGCCGATGTGGGGATTGGTTCCCTCCCGAGGCAAAAACGTTCCCGTTCCTTCCACCTGAAACGAACAGTGACTGTAGTTGCCGACCCAACCGGCTCCTGCCACGGATACGGCTTGAAACACCGCGTCCCGATGGGAAAGCGGGACGTAGACGACCAGCTTTTTCAACGGCTCCTGATAGCTGACGTCCAGCACCTCCACATCGCTCAGACCGATCGCTTCGGCCAGCCAGTCGTTCAATCCGCCGGCGGCAGCGTCCAGGTTGGTGTGTGCCGTATAGACGGCGATGTCGTGTTTCAAGAGTTTTTCAAAGACCCGCCCGGCGGCCAGATCCGTGCGCAAGTGCTTGAGCGGCCGGTAAATCACCGCGTGGTGGGCAACGATCAGATCCACTTTTTCGGAGATGGCTTCGTCGACGACCTCCTCCAGCACGTCAAGGGCCACCATCACTTTTTTTACCTGCTTGTTCAACGTCCCGACGTGCAGGCCAATCTTGTCCCCTTCCAGCGCCAGCGCTTTGGGGGCCAACTGCTCCACGTATTGGATTACGGTTTGTCCGTGTGCAAACATGCGATCACCTCGTCTAACCATTCCAGTTCTGCTTCGATCTGCCGGGTCCGTTCCGCCGCCTCCGGCTTGCGCGACCGCTGCAGTTGGGACAGCACCCGCTGCCACTTGTCCCGCTCCTGCTGCCACTTTTTCAGGAGGATCGGCGACTTTTCCTCCCACAGGAACGGACCGATGCGCAGCAGTTCGTCCCGGCTGCGCTCCTTCCCTTCGTACGGCTTGACCGGCTCGCCCCGCTCCGCCACAAGGATTTCGTAGATGATGCCGTCTTCTTCCAAAATGGATTCCGCCACCAGCTGCCAACCGTTTTCCAGCAGCCAGCGGCGGACGAGTTCTTCTCCCACATTGGGCTGCAGGATCAGGCGCTGGACTCCCTCCAGCTTGTCAGTCCCGGCTGTGAGTATCGAGACAATCAATTGACCGCCCATGCCGGCGATGCAGACTGCGTCCACTTCGCCCGGGCGAAGGACCGACAGCCCGTCACCCTTGCGCACCGACGCACGGTCCCGCAACGCCAGCGTCTGGATTTGCCGGAGAGCCGCTTGATACGGACCTTCGTTCAGCTCTCCGGCGATCACGAACGAAGCGATGCCCCGCACAAGCAAATAAGAAGCCAGTAACGCGTGGTCCGAACCGATGTCGGCAACGCGGGCTCCCTGCGGACAATAGCGGGCAATCGTCTCAAGCCGCTTGGAAATGATTAATGATGATGTCATACCTGTTCTTCACCTTCCATGTCCTTTATTCTACCCTATTTCTCCAAGATTGCCCAATGCAAAAAAGCACGAAAAAACCCCGCCTTTTGACAAGGCAGGGAACACGTTCGCCACTCCATTAACAGCCGATTTCTCGGGCGATCACATTTCGCAGGATTTCCGAAGTGCCTTCGCCGATTTCCAGCAGACGGGCGTCGCGGAAGAAACGCTCCACCTGGTATTCCCGCATATACCCGTAGCCGCCGTGGATCTGGATTGCCTGATGGGTGACGGCCATCGCCACTTCCGACGCGTACAGCTTTGCCATCGCCGCTTCCTTGGTGAACTTTCGGCCGCTGTCTTTCAGCCAGGCAGCCTTGTACACCATATTGCGGGCCAATTCGATCTGCATCGCCATGTCCGCCAGCTTGTGCTGGATGGCTTGGAACTTGGAAATGGACTGACCGAATGCCGTCCGCTGCCGGGCGTACTCCAACGCCTTGTCGTACGCCGCCTGGGCGATACCGACAGCCATCGCGCCGATCCCGATGCGCCCGCCGTCCAGCGTGATCAGGAACTGCTTGAAGCCCTCGCCCTGCTTGCCGAGGATGTTTTCGTCCGGCACGCGAACGTTTTCCAAAATCAGCTCCGTCGTGTTGGAGCTATGCAGACCCAGTTTTTCGTAGTTGGCCAGCACCGTGAAGCCGGGCGAACCCGTCGGTACAATAAACGCGGTGATACCCCGCGAGCCTTTTTCTTTGTCTGTGACGGCCGTCAGCGCGACAAATTGGGCGTACGAGGCATTGGTAATGAAGCACTTCGACCCGTTGATCAGCCACCCGTCGCCGTCCCGCACGGCAGTCGTTTTCGTGCCGCCCGCGTCCGAACCGGCGTTCGGCTCCGTCAGGCCAAAGGCGCCCAAGCTCTCGCCGGAGCAGATTTTCGTCAGGTACTTCTGCTTTTGCGCTTCCGTGCCAAACAGGGCGAGCGGCGCCCCGCCCAGCGAGATGTGGGCCGAATAGGTGATCCCGGTCGAACCGCACGCACGGCTCAGTTCTTCGACGACAATGGCAAAGCTGACCGTATCCGCCCCCGCACCGCCGTACTCCTCTGGAAGCGGCAGCCCGAGCAGATTCAGCTCGGCCAGCTGCTTGAAAATCTCAACGGGAAACGTCTTGGTGCGATCCCGCTCATCCGCTCCCGGTGCCACTACTTCATCGGCGAACGAACGGATCATGCTTTTTAGCATCCGCTGTTCTTCCGTCAGGTCAAAGTGCATGGTTGTCCGCCTCCTTGCAAGCGATTTTTACTCGATCATCAAGATGTCACCCATTCTGACTGAGCGTTTGTTCAGATGGTATCTCCATTATACATCAGCAAACTGTCGGATGTGTATGTTTTTTCTGAAAAGTATTGATCGAGAAAACAAAAAAAGCGCGCTCACCGCCTGCGCGCCCCGATAACAATTCCCGCCATGAACGAGAGAATGCCCAGAATGTATCCAATATTATAGGTCGGAACGTTGACCACTTTGGCAAACGTCTCGACGCCGAAGAACACAGCGGCCAACACGATGAATAGCAATACCCGCCATTTGGTATCCACACACTTCACCTCGCACGTTGCATGTAGCCCAATCGTACACCTTTTTTGTCCACCGGCCAAGCAGGCTCTACAGTCTGAGCCACTGAAACCAGTAGGACCGCGTCAGAAAAAACAGCACGGAACTTGCGAATACTTTGACAAACAGCAGGAGCTGGATGACGTCCTGCCGAGCCTGTGGGATGTAGAGGGACTGAATCTCCGCGCCAAACCAGATGATCATGCCGCAGACGGCGAGAACGCCTGCCCACTTCGGATGACGGCCGTGCAGCAAAAATCCGAACCCGGTCATCAGGCAGGCAATCGGCACCCAGTACAGTTCCGCCCGCCACCAGGCATACCCTGTCCCCACCCGCTCAAGCGTGGCCACTCCATACACCAGGCTAAGTCCGATCAGCCCGCAGTACAGCAGATACTCATAACCGAACAGAAACGCGCTGGCGCACCACAGCAGACAGACGACGGCGAGGTACGCGAGCAGGAGCGAAAGTGACCCTTCCCACTGATTCAGGATGTAGACCCCGCCGAAAATCAGCAACAGGGACGACAGCCCCAGCAACAGATGGGGCAAAGGTGTGGCAGACCGGCGGAAAATGAATGCCAGTATATAGAAGAGAACCACAAAAAAGGTAAAGATGGCAATTTGCATTAAGGGGGTGAAACGGTTAAAATGGAAAGCAAGTAAGATCATTCCTGCAAGCAGGCAGGCGCCCAACAGCCAGGCCAGGATCATCTTCCCCGATACGGGATGGTTGCTCCCGGACACGTACGGCCGCGTTGTTTTCGTCCCTCCCGCAGACGCCGAAGCAGATCCTGTTCCCTTCTCTCCTTCTTTGCCAACGGCAGCAGGAGTTGGCGGACAATCTCCTTCGGTGTACAGATTCAACAAGAAGATGCAGTAATGTTCAGGCAGCAGGTTGTTGCGCCGCCAGTTTTCGATCTCGGCGATGATGATGCGTTTGCGCCGATCGTCCAACGCGAGCCCCTCCTCACGACAGGTACTATGGTGGAGGGCAAACTGCAGCAGCCGTGGGCGCGTATCGTTTGCCCGTTGGAAAAAGAAAAGCCTACGCCGGCTTCACGTAGGCCACTTACTACCTATATCGGTTATTCGAGGAAATCTTTTAAGCGTTTGCTGCGGCTCGGATGGCGAAGTTTGCGCAGGGCTTTCGCTTCGATCTGGCGAATCCGCTCACGGGTCACGCCAAACACCTTTCCTACTTCTTCCAGCGTGCGGGTGCGACCGTCATCCAAGCCAAAACGCAGACGAAGCACGTTTTCTTCGCGATCGGTCAGCGTATCCAGCACGTCTTCCAATTGCTCTTTCAAGAGTTCGTAAGCGGCTGCGTCAGACGGTTCCAGCGCATCCTGGTCTTCGATAAAGTCGCCCAGATGGGAGTCGTCTTCCTCGCCGATCGGCGTTTCCAGCGACACCGGTTCTTGTGCGATCTTCATGATCTCCCGCACTTTTTCCGGCGTCAGATCCATTTTTTCCGCGATCTCTTCCGGCAGCGGCTCTCGTCCCAGTTCCTGCAGCAGTTGGCGGGATACGCGAATCAGCTTGTTGATGGTCTCCACCATGTGAACCGGAATGCGGATCGTGCGCGCCTGGTCGGCAATGGCGCGGGTGATGGCTTGGCGAATCCACCAGGTCGCGTAGGTGCTGAACTTGTATCCCTTGCGGTAGTCGAATTTCTCAACGGCTTTGATCAAGCCCATGTTACCTTCCTGGATCAGGTCGAGGAACAACATGCCGCGACCGACGTAACGCTTGGCGATGGATACCACCAGGCGCAGGTTGGCTTCCGCCAGACGCCGCTTGGCCTCCTCATCCCCCTGCTCGATTCGCTGTGCCAGTTTGATCTCCTCTTCGGCGGAAAGCAGAGGAACACGACCGATTTCCTTCAGATACATGCGTACAGGGTCGTTGATCTTAATTCCGGGTGGTACGGAGAGATCGTCGAAGTCGAACTCTTCGGTGTCCTCGTCTTTCATGATCAAATCGTCCACATCGTCGTCGTCATCGCTGTCGTTGTTCAGCTCGATTCCCTGATCGCTCAGATATTCAAAGAACTCATCCATTTGGTCCGAGTCCTGCTCAAATCCGGAGAGGCGTTCCATGATTTCCTTGTATGACAGCGCACCGCGTTTTTTACCCAACTCGACCAACTGTTCCTTCACTTGTTCAATGGACGCTGCTTCCAAGTCTGACGTGATGTTTTGTTTGTTCATCTACTATCCCTCCTTCCCCGGGAATGATCGGATGCTACCCTTCCTTTAAAGCATTTTCCAATTCAAGAATCTTCATCCCTATGACGGCTGCTTGAATTTCCAGTTCTCTGCGCGCTTCCTCGCTGTCTGCGGAGGAGGCTTGGAGGTGCAGGCTGCGTTGTTCTTCCCGCAGTCGCTCCAGCTCGGCGCGCTTCGGGTAGTGATTCACTTGCTTGATGTAGTCCCCGATCTCTTGATCAGATACCTCTTCTTTACACTCCATCATCGCCAATCCCGAGGCTAATTGCTTTAACGATTCATCTTGCAGGTAATGGATAAACTGTCCAGGGTCTTCCGGATGTCCTTCTGCGAAGTAAGCGTACAGATAGGCAGCCAGCGCGTCGTGTTCATCCACCTGAAAAGAGGCATTGCACTCTGTCTGGACGCGTTCTGCAATGTGCCGGTTTCGCATCATGTAGTACAGCAGCATGCGCTCGGCCGTATGGTAAGCGGGCGGCAGTGTTTTTGCGCGCGTAACTTTTCCATTATTTATACTATTATTCCATGCTGGCGATACTTTATCCCTGTGGCTGTTATTTTTTTGCTGTTTGTACAGCCGACGGGCCTCCCACTTGAGCGTGTCAAGCGAGATTGAGTATTCTTCCGCCAACTGCCGCAAATACAAGTCCCGCTCTACCGGGCTGTTCAGTTCGATGACGATGGCAAGCGCCTTTTCGATGAACCGCGCCTGGTCTGTCTCATCCTGTATTACGTGGCTGGCGCGCAAATGTTTCAAGCGAAACGCGGTCACCGGCATCGCCTGCAGCAGCACCTGCTGCGAAAACGCCTCCGGGCCGTGCTGGCGGATGTAATCGTCGGGGTCTGTTCCCTGCGGCAGCGGTGCCACCCGCACGATCAGTCCGGCCTCCTGCAGGATGTGAATCGCCTTGGCCGTCGCCTCCTGGCCGGCAGCGTCTCCATCGTAGCAGAGGACGACCTGTTCCACGTTGCGGCGGATGATCCGCGCCTGCTGCTCGGTCAGTGCGGTCCCCAGTGTGGCAATGCCCTGGTGAAAACCGGCCTGCCATGCCGAGACGACATCGACGTAGCCCTCAAACAGCAGCGCCTGCTTTCGCTTTCGCATGAAAGGACGGGCCCGGTGCAGATTGAACAAGTTGGCGCTCTTGTTGAACAGCGGACTTTCCGGGCTGTTTAGGTACTTGGGCTGTTTGGCCTGCTGCCTGGATGCAGAAGCGGTTTCCAGCAGCCGGCCGCCAAAACCGATGATGTTTCCCTGCGAATCGTGGATGGGGAACATGATCCGTCCGCGAAAGCGGTCAAAGATGTTGCCTGTTTCACTCTTGACCAAGAGCCCCGCTTCCACCATCTGGTCCAGGGAAAAGCCGCGCTTTTGCAGAAACTGCGTGACGAAATCCCACGAATCGGGCGCGAATCCGATCTGAAAATCCGCAATGGTCTGCGGCGAAAGGCCGCGCTTCGACAGATAGGTCATCGCTTCCTTTCCGTAGGGCGTTTCCGTCAGGACGTAATGGTACAGTTTGCCGACCAATTGGTGGGCCGAAAGCATCGCCTGCTTGGCCCGATTCTCCGGCGGATCGTCATCCTCCTTGGCGTGCGTCATGGGCAGTTCAATCCCTGCGCGTTCCGCCAGCTTGTGCAGCGCTTCGGGGAAGGTCAACTGCTCCATCTTCATTAAAAAGGAAAAGACATCTCCGCCTGCCCCACAGCCAAAGCAATGAAAAAACTGTCGCTCCGCGTTGACGTTGAAGGAGGGTGTCTTTTCCGAGTGGAACGGACACAGACCGACGAACGACCGCCCACTTTTCCGGAGCTGAACGTATTCTCCCACCACGTCCACGATATCCACAGCGGCACGGACTCGGTTCACAAAATCAGCTGAATAGGGACCAGCCATGTCTTTCCACCTTTTTAGAGAATCGCACAATGAGGATATTTAGTTCGTCAAAATTCGTCATTTTCCTGCTGGGAAATGCACTCTTTTCTACTTTTCCACATTTCCGCAGACAATAAACGCCGCGCAGCCGCATTCAAAAAGGAAGGACGGCTATCTATTCTTCTACAAGAAACGCCAAAACCCTTTTTTTCTTCTACTTCTTTTCGCCACGCAGCTTGTTTTTGCGAATGATTTCCAGGATGATGTTGGCCGTCTCCTCCACAGCCTTGTTGGAGACGTCAATCACCGGGCAGCCAATCCGCTTCATGATCCGCTCCGAATACGCCAGTTCTTCGTTGATCCGTTCCAGATTGGCGTAGTTGGCCTGTGCGGTCAGGCCCAAGGCTTTCAGGCGCTCGGTGCGGATGCTGTTCAGCTGCTCGGGGTTGATCGTCAGCCCGACACAGCGCTCCGGCGGGAGTTGGAACAGTTCCTCCGGCGGTTCCACTTCCGGCACGAGCGGTACGTTGGCCACCTTCAGCCGTTTGTTGGCCAGGTACATCGAGAGCGGCGTCTTCGACGTGCGGGAAACGCCGATCAGCACCACGTCAGCGCGCAAAAGTCCGCGCGGGTCACGGCCGTCGTCGTACTTGACGGCAAACTCAATGGCGTCCACCTTGCGAAAATACTCCTCGTCCAGGCGGCGAACCAGACCCGGTTTGCCAATCGGCGGCTCGTTGAGCATCACCTGCAGGGAGTTCATCAGCGGCCCCATTACATCGACGATAGGAATGGCGTGCAAGGCGGCCTGTTCCAAAATGTACGCCTTCAGTTCGGGCACCACCAACGTAAAAACGATCATCGCTTTCGATTCCTTGGCCGAAGCGATGATTTCGTCGATGGATTCCTTGTCTTCTATATAGGGGTACTTGTACACGTCGATCGCGAAACGGTCGAACTGGCTGGCCGCTGCACGGACGACCAGCTCGGCGGTTTCGCCTATGGAATCAGAGACGACATAGATGAGCTGTGCTTGTTGAACCATGTGTATCGCTTCTCCTCCTAGACTTTCGATTCGCTGCCCAATTCCACAAACGCCTTGGCGATCGTCGTCTTCGTCACCCTGCCCACCAGCTCGTAATTTCGGCTGTCCTCTCCCTCGGCGGGACGGACAACGGGCAGCGAGTCGATCTGAAAGTCGATCAACTTTTTGGCGGCCGAATACAGGGTGTCCTCCGGCTGACAGGTAACAATGTTCGGCATGCGGGTCATGATGATCCCGACCGGCACGTCTTCCAGCGATTTGTTGCCGAGCGAAGCGCGCAGCAGGTCCTTGCGGGAGAGAACACCAGCCAGATAGCCTTTCTGGTTGACGACGAACAGCGTGCCTACGTCTTCCAGAAACAGTGTGACGATCGCGTCGTAGGCGGAAGCCGATTCGGAAACAACGATGGGCATCGCCTTGTAGTCATTGACGAGAAGCTTGTGAAGCCGTTCACTTATGACCGAGCCGGCAGGTCTGCCTGCATAAAAATAACCGACACGAGGTCTGGCTTCTAAATAACCGGACATCGTAAGGATTGACAGGTCGGGACGCAGCGTGGCCCTGGTCAGGTTGAGCCGCTCTGCGATCTGTTCGCCGGTAATCGGTCCT
This sequence comes from Brevibacillus sp. MCWH, assembly GCF_013096935.1. Lineage (NCBI taxonomy): Bacteria > Bacillati > Bacillota > Bacilli > Caryophanales > Paenibacillaceae > Brevibacillus > Brevibacillus sp. MCWH. The sequence continues at coordinate 15,415 of NZ_SDLF01000006.1, forward strand.
TCATCCTTAACGATCTGTAAGATCTGCTCTTGGCGTTTGGTAAGCTCGATGACCAATCCCCCCGGTTCATGTCTGGTACCTATCCCTAGTATTACTCTATTCGCACAGATTTTCCTTCTTTCCGCGGGAAAAAAGCTCGCCCCCGCCGGGCAGGCGGAGGCGTGTGCAGCCAGTCATCAGGCAAAAACCAGTTTGGAAAAATCGGCATATGCGCCAATCAGGCGGGAGATGTTGAGCAGGAGCGCCAGTCGGTTGCGGCGGACGGCTTGATCGTCAGCCATGACCATGACGGCGTCGAAGAACGATTGGATGGGCTCGCGCAGCTGGGACAGTGTCGCCAGCACCTGAGCCTGATCGTCGAGGCCCGTCACCTGCTCACGCACGGACAGATACGCCTTGTACAGGGTGCGTTCTGCGTCCTCGGTGAAGACGGCTTCGTCGATCGCGTCCCCCTCCGCTTTTTGTGCCAGATTGCCGGCCCGGTTGAACTGTTCCACGGTCAGCTTGAAGTCGTCCGATTGTACCGCTGCCATCAGCGCTTTCGCTTTGGCCAGCACGTCCGGCACCAGCGCGATGTCCGCCGACAGCACGGCGTCGATTACATCGTAACGAATCTGGTCTTCCTGCAGCGCATTTTTCAGTCGCAGCGCGAAGAAATCAGCCAGGTCTTTCTTCACCTCATCCCGGCCGCGCTTGGTTACGCCCTGAGCGGCATAGATGTCCAATGCGGCATCCCACAAGCGGTCCAGCGGCATATTCCAGCCGCGATCGAGCAGGATTGCCACGATTCCCGCCGCCATCCGGCGCAGTCCGTACGGGTCCTGCGAGCCGGTGGGGACGATGCCGATGGAGAAGCAGCCGACGATCGTGTCCAGCTTGTCCGCGATGCTGACAGCTGCACCTTCGGCAGACTGCGGCAGTTGGTCGCCGGCAAAACGGGGCAGGTAGTGTTCGAAGACACCTCGCGCCACCTCGTCGCTTTCACCTGCCTTGCGGGCGTAATCCTCGCCCATGATGCCCTGCAGTTCGGGAAATTCGCCCACCATGTTGGTCACCAGGTCAAACTTGGCAATCTCCGCGATGCGGTCCACGCGGGCGGCCTCCGCATTGCCCAGCTCCAGCTGACCGGCGATACGGCCTGCCAGATCGCGAATCCGGCGCACCTTGTCGCCGATCGTCCCCAGTTCTTCGTGGAAGACGATCGTCTCCAGCCGCTTCAGGCAGCTGTCGATCGACAGCTTTTGATCCTCCTCATAGAAGAAGCGGGCGTCGGACAGGCGAGCGCGCAGCACTTTTTCGTTTCCTTTGGCCACGTTGTCCAGCGCGCGGCTGTCGCCGTTGCGGACTGTGATAAAGTGGTTGAGCAGGTTGCCAGCCCCATCCTCTACCGGGAAGTAGCGCTGGTGCTCGCGCATCGAGGTGACCAGCACCTCGCGCGGAATGGAGAGAAATGCTTCGTCAAACGTGCCGTACAGCGCCGTCGGATACTCGACCAGATGAACCACTTCGTCCAGCAGGCCTTCATCCATCGGCACGCGCCAGCCGTTTTCCCGCTCCAATCGGTGAATCTGCTCAAGGATGGAACGGCGCCGTTCGTCCGGGTCGACGATGACGTGCTGTTCCGACAGCTTGGCCGCGTACTCGCCCGGATGGGTCAGCGCCACGTCCTGACTGCCGAGGAAGCGGTGGCCGCGCGTCACGCGTCCCGATTTAACACCGGCGATCTCCATCTCGATCACGTCTTCACCGAAGAGGGCCACCAGCCAGCGGATCGGGCGCACGTACTTCAGCTCATACGCGCCCCAGCGCATGTTTTTCGGGAACGTCATGCCGGCGATCACATCAGCCAGTGCGGGCAGCAGTTCCTTGGTTGCTTTCCCGGCTTCCGACTTGCGGGCAAACACGTACTCGACGCCGTTCACGTCCTTGAAGTAGAGCCGATCGACGTCTACGCCGTTGCTGCGGGCAAAACCCTGCGCCGCCTTGGTCCAGTTGCCGGACTCGTCCATGGCGATTTTGCGGGCCGGTCCTTTCGCTTCGTCGTTGCGGTCCGGCTGTTTCTCCGCCACTCCGCTCACCAGAACGGCAAAGCGGCGCGGTGTCTCGTAGGAAAAGACCGCGTCGTAGGGAAGGCGTTCCGCCGCCAGCCATTTTTCCACCTTTTCCTTCAACTGCGCGGCCGCTCCGGCGACGAAGCGGGCCGGCATTTCTTCCGTACCGATCTCCAGCAACAAGTCGCGCTTACTCATCTGCGTTCACTCCTTCCTCACGGCTGGACGCGCTGTTGTGCGCAGCCGCCTCCTCGCTCGATTGTCCTTTTTTCAGCAAGGGGAAGCCGAGCCGTTCGCGCTCTGCCAGATAGGTGTGAGCCACTTCGCGGGACAGGTTGCGGACGCGGGCGATGTAGCCGGTCCTCTCCGTCACGCTGATCGCCCCCCGCGCATCCAGCAGGTTGAACGTGTGGGAGCACTTTAGCACGTAGTCATAGGCCGGAAACACCAGCCGCTCTTTCATCAGGCGCTTTGCTTCCGCCTCGTAGGTGTTGTACAGATTGAACAGCATGTCCACGTCGGACAGCTCAAACGTGTATTTGGAATGCTCGTACTCCGGCTGCAGGAAGACGTCGCCATAGGTGTAGCCGTTGACCCACTCCAGCTCGAAGACATTTTCCTTTTCCTGGATGTAGGACGCGAGGCGCTCCAAGCCGTAGGTGATCTCCACCGCCACCGGCTTGCATTCCAGTCCGCCCACCTGTTGGAAATAGGTGAACTGGGTGATTTCCATGCCGTCCAGCCACACTTCCCAGCCCAGGCCCCAGGCGCCAAGCCCCGGGTGCTCCCAGTTGTCCTCGACAAAGCGGATGTCGTGTTCCAGCGGTTCAATGCCCAGTTCGCGCAGACTGTCCAGGTAGATGTCCTGAATGTTGTCCGGCGACGGTTTCATGATCACTTGGAACTGATGGTGCTGGTACAAGCGGTTGGGGTTTTCCCCGTAACGGCCGTCGGCAGGCCGGCGGGACGGCTCCACGTAAGCCACATTCCACGGCTCCGGCCCGATCGCGCGGAGAAACGTCATCGGGTTGAGCGTGCCGGCCCCTTTTTCCACGTCGTACGGCTGCACAATCAAGCAATTTTGTTTTGCCCAAAAGTTTTGCAGCGTCAAGATGATGTCTTGAAAGGTCTTTTTCATGGTTCGTTCCACCTCCTGAAGGTAACAAAAACTCCAAGCGAAGCCTGCACAGCACGATCAGGCGTGAAAGCGCCCGTGTGCCATGGCCCCTGTTGGAAAGGACGCTGGTCTGCCGAATCAGGCCGCAGCTTAAAAAAAGCCGCTCCCCCCTGATTCAGCAAAAAACCTCCCGCCGCCTACACCGTGTCTTCCACAGTGTAGGGACGAGAGGTTATCCCGCGGTTCCACCCTACTTGACGAATCGGCATACCGGCCTCATCGTCCGCTTTTGCTGTTCACCTTGCTCCGGAACGCCGTTCATCGACATGACTACCAGGCTTCCACCCTCCCCGGTTCGCTACGTGAGAAGACGCGACGCCTTCTCGATCAGCCAGCGGTCGACTACTCCTTTCCTTCACAGCAACGGTCGATATCACATTTGGTACTTATCATAGCGAAAAGCAAAACGGATGTCAATGCAGATCCACATGACATTCCGGCCGGCTACAAGCCGATGTTTTCGATCTGATCCAGAAACGCCCGACTTTTCAGCCGCAAATCGAGATGTTGGTCCAAAAAGCTGCGCAGCACGTGTTTGAGCTGGCTGCGCGTCGCAGGTTTCACTTCAATCTCGCCCAGCCGCTCCAGATCAAACACCTGAAACAGGCGAAGCAGCTTCCAGACCGACGGGGTGACGGCGATTGCATACGGGTCCTGCGGAAGGCAGACGGGACAGATGAGTCCTCCCTGCGACACGCTGATCGCATATGGCTCCCGCTCCGCCCCGCAGCTGGCACATCCCGACAGGTGCGGGGCAATGCCCGCCACCCGCAGCATTTTTGTCTCGAAGATCCGGCAGAGAATTTCCGCATCCCTGCCTTCATCCAGATATCGAAACAGCAGCAATACCATGTGAAACAAAAAAGGATTGGCTTCCCGTTCATCCGTCAACCGGTCCAACAGCTCCGCTATGTACGCGGCATAAGCCGTGGCAGCCAGGTTTTGCCGCAAGTCCCGAAACGACTCCACGATCTCTCCCTGGGACAGGTCAGGCATGCCGCTTCCAGGCCCTGCCTTGCACAGATAGTATCCATGGGTAAACAGTTGGGAGACGGCCCCCAGGCGGCTTTTCGGCTTTTTCGCGCCGCGGGCCATGATGCCCACTTTGCCGTGCTCCCGCGTAAACAACGTCACCACTTTGCTGGACTCGCCATAGTCCACGCTGCGGATGACAATGCCTTCCCACTTTACAAGCATGCGTGTGTTTCACCCGGCTCCTTTTGGGCGAATTCAAACGTGTCCTCCTCGTCGGCAGTCGTTTGAAGGTGTTCTCTGTAGAGAAGGTAAGCATGGATGTCACCGGTCGAAGCGAAATATTTCCAAGAAAAGTCACGAAGCATGAAGCATCATCCTTTCTTGTTTCGGCTGAATCCACTTCCTTCTTAGATTCACCTGCGCCCGTTTTTCTATGCCATGGAAAAATTGACACCGCTATTCTTCATCGTAAAAACCAAAATTGCGCAGCATTCGCTCCTGATTGCGCCAGTCTTTTTTCACCTTGACCCACAGTTCCAGAAACACCTTGTCCCCCATCAGCCGCTCGATGTCCAGACGGGCGCGGCGGCCGATTTCCTTGAGCATCTGCCCTCTCTCGCCGATCAGGATGCCTTTCTGCGAATCCCGCTCGACGTAAATGGCCGCGTAGATGTACAGGGTCTTTCCGTTTTCGCCCCGCTTCATTTCTTCAACCGTCACGGCGATCGAATGGGGCACCTCTTCGCGGGTCAGATGCAGCACCTTTTCCCTGATCAATTCGGCCACGATGAAGCGCTCGGGGTGGTCGGTCACCTGGTCGGGCGGGTAGTACATCGGCCCTTCTTCCATCTCGTCAAAGATGGCCTGGATCAGCGGCCCGGTGTTGTTCCCCTCCAGAGCGGAAATCGGGATGATCTGTTTGAACTCGTACAGCTTCCGGTATTCGTCGATGATCGGCAGCAGTTCCTCCGGGTGAACCTTATCAATTTTGTTGATCACCAGAAAGACGGGAGTTTTTACCTGCTTGAGCCGCTCAATGATGTAATCGTCACCCGGCCCCCGTTTTTCCGTTGCGTCGATGACAAACAGCACCAGGTCCACTTCGTTGAGCGTGTTTTCCGCGACGGCGACCATGTAGTCGCCCAGCTTGGACTTGGGCTTGTGAATCCCCGGCGTGTCCAGGAAGATGACTTGTCCCTGCTCTGTCGTGTAGACGGCGGTAATCTTGTTGCGCGTCGTCTGCGGTTTGTTGGACATGATCGCAATCTTCTGGCCGACGATGTGGTTTAACAGCGTGGATTTCCCCACGTTGGGCCTGCCCACAATGGAGACAAACCCGGATTTGAAACCTTTTTTCGTGCGATTATCCACGTAAATCCTCCTTGGCAAACGCCCCGGGAAGCAGGGCGGATACTGTTGTTTCTGTCACGTCACCGTTCATGTTGGCAAGGATGACCGGCATGTCGGGCGGGCACAGCTCCGCCATCACCTGCCGGCACGCGCCGCAGGGAGAGACCGGATTCGGCGTGTCAGCCACCACGGCGATCGCCTTGTAACGGGTATCCCCTTCGGAATACGCCTTAAACAGCGCGGTCCGCTCCGCGCAGTTGCACAGCGGGAAGGAGGCGTTCTCGATATTGCAGCCGAGATACACCTTGCCGCTGTCGGTCAAGAGTGCCGCTCCCACAGGAAAGTTGGAATACGGCACATACGCCAGCTTTCTCGCTTCTTTCGCTTGCTCCAGCAGGGCTTGTTTATCCATGTTCATCATCACCGTTCCCTCGCCAATCAATACATTTCAATACATATGTAGTGGGTAAAGCAAACGCGAGGCACCCGCCGGCCTGCAGGCGGTGCCGCAGAGCCGCACCAGGCCAGTCCTCCTGTTACACGGCCAGCCATACCGTGAGTTTCCCCCAGAGCGGTGGGCCGAAAACAGCGACGCCGATTACGACGGACAGGACAGCCGCCACCAGGACGGCACCGGCACAAGCGTCCTTGGCCGTTTTGGCCTTCGCGTGCCACTCGGGGGAGGACAAATCGACTGCTGCCTCCAGGGCGGTATTGACCAACTCGAGCGCCCACACCAGCGCGATAGAAAAAAAGACCAGCAAAACATCGCCGCGAGGAATGCGCAGCCACCACGCCGCCGCCAGCGCCAGCACGGCAAATGCGACGTGGATTTGCATGTTTCGCTGTGTCTTCACGGTTTGGACTATGCCTTGCAGGGCATAGGAAAAGCTGCTGACCAAACGGCGCCACTCTTTCAAACGCTATCGCCTACCTCGTCAAACCAATCTGCTGCAGCACTGCCTCCTGACGGGAAAACATCTCTTTCTCCTCTTCCTCCGTGCCGTGGTCGTACCCGAGCAGATGGAGAAAACCGTGAACAGCGAGAAAACCCAGTTCCCGTTCGAGCGAGTGTCCATACTCTGCCGCCTGCTCCTCCGCCTTGGGAACGGAAATGACAATGTCCCCCAGCATGTTGGGGAGCGCGTCCAACGCTTCCTCGTCCAAATAAATGTCCATTTCTCCCTCTCCCGACTCGTTCATCGCAAACGACAGCACGTCGGTGGGACGGTCAACGCCACGGTATTGGCGGTTCAGCTCATGGATGCGCTCGTTGTTCACCAGCGTCACCACCACTTCGCCGTCCACGCCTTCCCGCTCAGCAGCCGCTTCCAGGCAGCGGACGATCAGGTCCTGCAGGGATTCGTCAATCGGTTGGATTTCGTCGTGAAGAATTTCTACGGATAGCACGGGTACCCAATCTCCTTTACCGGTAGCTGTGTTCGTGTTCGTCTTTGGCGTACGCTTCGATGATCTTCTGCACCAGGCTGTGGCGCACCACGTCCGCTTCCTGGAAGCGGATAAATGCCACTTCGGGGATCGGGGCCAGAATGCGCTCTGCTTCCCGCAAACCCGATTTTTTCCCTTTGGGCAGGTCGATCTGGGTCACGTCGCCGGTAATCACCATTTTGGAACCGAAGCCCAGACGGGTGAGAAACATTTTCATTTGTTCAGGCGTGGTGTTCTGCGCTTCGTCCAGGATGACAAAGCAGTCTTCCAGCGTTCGCCCGCGCATGTATGCCAGCGGAGCCACTTCAATCAGCCCGCGCTCCATCATCTTGGCCACCTGTTCCGTGCCCAGCATGTCGTACAAGGCGTCGTAGAGCGGACGCAGATAGGGGTCCACTTTTTCCTGCAAGTCGCCGGGCAAAAAGCCGAGGCTCTCTCCTGCCTCCACGGCCGGGCGCGTCAGCACGATGCGCTTGACTCGTCCGTTTTTCAACGCGTTGACCGCCATTACCACAGCCAGGTACGTTTTGCCGGTACCGGCCGGCCCGATGCCAAACACGATGTCGTGCCGCTTGATGGCGGACAGGTAGTGGCGCTGTCCCAGCGTCTTGGCGCGAATCAGCTTGCCCTTTTGGGTGCGAGCCACTTCCTCGTCGTAGACGTCCAGCAATTGTTCCGCTTCTCCCCGTTCCACCAATTGCAGCGCGTACGAGACGTCGCGCTCGGACAGGGCGATGTCCCGCCGAATCAGCTGGAGCAGGACGGCAAACAAGCGGGAGAGCTTATCCACTTCGGCCTTTTCGCCGCTGATGACCAGCTCGCCGCTGCGTGTCATGATTTTTGCTGTGGTCGTTTCCTCGATCAATTTGAGATATGCATCGTGGGGACCGAACAGCAACAACGCTTCCGATGCGTCAACAAACGGAATTTTTACCTCTTCTTGTACGTGCAACAGGCTTCCATCTCCTTGCAGCGGTTGTCCGCAATCCATTACGAATTGCCGTTTGCCTGGGGAGCCGGCGGCAGGCCCAGAATCGGCTGCTCGACGGCAATGTCCTCAATAACGGAAAAATGAATACTCAAATAAACTTTACCATTCTCTCTCTTCACGTGCAAAACTTTTTCGTCCTGAATTACCGCATCTTTGCCCGCCTGCCGCAGCACGTCCTCGCGGGCCGCCTGCTTGGCAGCCTGCAGCGCTTCTTCCATGCTCAATTCCCGCCGTACTGGCTGCACCTCCGCCTGCGTGACCGTCTTCCAGCCGATCGGACTTGTAAAGCCCGCATACGAGGGTTGGAAGCGCTGCTCGACCGACTCGGCCTGCGCAAACGGCTGCTGTTTGAACGGCCATATCTGCACGGCGAAGGGGCCGACGAGCAGATACTGCGTCTGCTGCCGTTCACCGGTCAACTGATAGTGCACCTGGGCGAGCGGCATCGTGACGTTGCTGACGTACCACACCTCCCCTTTTACCGTGCCGCGGGCGGCGACTGCCTTTTGCCTGGTCTCATTGCCGATAATGCCGGATATCAGCGTCTGCCCTTTTTCCACAAACTGGTTGACAGACACCATGCTTTTGCCCGCTTCCGGCAGAATCGTGTGCACGACCGCCCGCTTCTTGGCAACCAGGTGGCGCGGACTGGGCGGGGCCGGCTTCTCCGGCTCTTCTTTCTCTACCACCTGGATAATCGCCTTGGTGCCTTGTATGTCAACGATGACCCTGGACGCTTCCGGCAGCAGGCTCATCAGTTCCCGCTGCAGCACGTGTGATTCTTTTAGTTTGGCCTTCCAGACCCCTTCTTTAATCCCGACCTGTGCCGCCGCATTAGTCACCGCCTCGGGGCGCATTTGCCTGACTCCCTGCACCTCCACCTGCCAGACGAACGAGGAGAGCATGTACATTCCGACCAAAAATAAAGAGGCGCCGATGACAAGACCGGCCCGCCGGCGCAGCCGGACCAGCCAGAAAGGCAGCCCGCCTCGTCGTTCCACGTGAGGGCGACAGCCTGTCTCCCGCAAAAACGGCCGCAAGCGAAAGTAATCGCGGATCAGGATGTCGCAGCGGCCCACCTCCTGCCCCACTCTGCGGATGTTCCAGATTCGGATACCTTCCCGTACCGCCATGTTCAACATTCGTTCAAACCGCTTTCCCCGGACGGTGATCGTGATATAGCCGTCCAACCATTCCTGCAATCCATTGCGCATGTGCCCGTCCCCACTTTCCCAGGTATTGTCGCGGAACGTTTCCTAAGGTTTCTCCAGAAACTTGACGCCGCCGATGCGCCCCTCCAACAGGATTTCCTCCGGCAGGATCGCCCGGATCACCAATTGTTCTCCAGTAACGAGCAGCTGTCCATTGGTCAACAGCAAGCGGAGCTCCTTTTCACTAAAGTGGAGAACTCCGCGGTGGTTTTCGATATACATTTGCAGATGGCCGATCATCGTGATGCGCGGGACTTCCAGCACCACATCTTGCGGCAAATCCAGCACTCCAACGGCCAGATGGCGCAGACGGCGGCCCCATCGTTTCATGAGCAAGCCCCCCTTTACTGGTGCTGCTGCGCCGGAATGCATCCCTCCAAGCCAGTCCGGGTGCCCGGTGCGTCCTTCTTCTATAACCGTATGCGGTGAGGGGAGAAAATCATGCAGAGAAAATCGCCCCGACACTCGCTTCCGCAAGCGTCGGGGCTCGTCCCGTCACGTCTTCTGTTCGTCGGTGGGAAAAGGCGTTCCGTACCGTTTGAGGGCCTTCCACTTCTTGATCACGCGCTTTACCTTTTCCGCCGTACACCCGCAGGCGATCGCCGTTTCATAGATCGATTTCCTTTCATAGATGACAAGCCGGATCACCTTTTGGCGAAACTTGCTCATCCTCTCCAGTTCCTGTCGATCCATTCGCCGCTCTACCCCTCACCCTTATTGTTAATAGTTCGTGCCTAGATCAAGAATAGTCAACCAAGACTTGAGGCACAAGACCAGATGTTCGATTTCTTTCGACAAAATGTTCAGTCAAAAAACAACAGGCGAACGGGAATGTTCGCCTGTCTGTTACACCCATGCGTCAAACGCTGCGGCGGTAGGGAAGGGGCCTGCTTTTGGCCCGGGGCGGACCGAAAATGATCGCCCACTTCATCCCTTCCCGAGGATCGAGCTCGGTTGGCTTTTCTGTTGCTTGCTCTGCCGGGGACGGTTGGAGCGCAGCATCATACCCAACAACTTGGGCGGCCGGTGCCGCTTCCACATTCGCCAGCGGCATATGCATCTCCTCTTCCAGCCATTCCGGTTCGGCGGCGCGTTCTTCCATGGCAGACCTGGATTCCTGCCGCACCACCATGCGCCGCTCCGGCTGCAACTCTACATCTGCAGGGAGCGGGAAATCGCCGCTGTCCACCGGGGTTAGCGGAGGACGCTGCGGTTTTCCCTGGGACATGCTGCGCCCTTGTTTGCCTTTTTTGCCAAACAGCAAGTAGCCGAAGAACCCCGCGATCAGAACCCAGAACTTGCCAAGGAGCGGTAAAACCCATTCCAACTGATCAATCAGCAGATCAATCAACAGATCAATAAGATCGTCCATTGGCTATCGCCTCTTACTCTTGGTCTTGGTCAGGCAGGTCGGACTCTTGCTTGCTGCCGGTGGCGCCGAATGCCTGGCGCATTCGCGTATCAGCGGAGATGTTTTGCAGGTTGTAGTAATCCATTACGCCCAATTTGCCGCTTCTCAGGGCTTCGGAGAGCGCGAGCGGCACCTGCGCCTCGGCTTCCACAACCTTGGCCTTCATCTCTACGACGCGCGCCTTCATTTCCTGTTCCTGGGCGACCGCCATCGCGCGGCGCTCCTCTGCTTTTGCCTGAGCGATGCGTTTGTCTGCTTCCGCCTGATCGGTTTGGAGCTGTGCCCCGATGTTTTTGCCCACATCTACATCAGCGATGTCGATGGAGAGGATTTCAAACGCTGTACCGGCGTCCAACCCTTTGTTCAACACGGTTTGCGAAATGCTGTCCGGATTTTCCAGCACGTCTTTGTGGGAGTTGGACGAACCGATCGTCGTCACGATCCCTTCGCCAACACGGGCGATAATCGTTTCTTCGCCTGCGCCCCCCACCAGTCGGTCGATGTTGGCGCGAACAGTCACCTTCGCCTTTGCCTTTACCTCGATCCCGTCCTTGGCCATGGCGGCAACGACGGGGGTTTCAATCACTTTCGGGTTTACGCTCATCTGCACCGCTTCCAGCACGTCGCGGCCCGCCAGGTCAATCGCGGCGGCCCGCTCGAAGCCGAGCGGAATGTCAGCCCGCTGTGCAGCTACCAGGGCATCGACGACACGGTCTACGTTTCCGCCTGCCAGGTAGTGGCTTTCCAACTGGTTCGTGTCAAGCTCCAGCCCCGCTTTTCTCGCCTTGATCAGCGGGTTGACGATGCGCGAAGGAATCACGCGGCGCAGCCGCATGGCCACCAGCGTGATGATGCCGACGCGCACACCGGAGGCGAGCGCGGAAATCCAGAGCATTACCGGGACGAATGAGAAAAAGATCGACAGGACAACGATCGCCACTGCCACCATAAAAATGATAGGAATCAATCCGCTATCCAACATGAATCATCTACTCCTTTTGTTCTTGTTCCTGCACGACAACGCGGCTGCCTTCCACCTGTATTACGGTGATGGGGGTGCCGGCGGCAATAAATCCGCCTCCGCTGACGGCATCAATGCGCCGCCCCTCGATCTTGACCACGCCCGCCGGTCGAAGAGGCGTCAGGGCAATCCCCTCCTTGCCCAGCAGGTGCCGCTGGTCCTTCGGCGCCACGTAGCCCGCTTCATTGCGCTGCACGTCACCCAGCACAAACCGGCTGATCAGTCCTTTGATGCCGTATTTTTTAATCAGCGCGAAGGCGACGATCACCGTGACCAGGACAGCGATCCCCAGCGATGCAAGCCCCTGTTTTGTGTCGTAGGCAGCCATGACCAATCCGGCGACAATGCTGATGAAGCCAAGCCCACCGACGATCCCGCCGGGAACGAAGATTTCCAATATCATCAGCAGGATGCCCAGAACAAACAGGCAGATATGCAGCCAATTGGCGAATCCCGCCACGTAATGGCCGAAGAAGTACAGACCAAAGGCGCACAACGCAACCGTGCCGCCCACGCCAAATCCGGGGGCAAACAGCTCGACGACGATGCCCACCAGACCAATGATCAACAGAAGGCTCATGACAACCGGACTGGTGACAAAACGGGCCACCCGCTCGCCGATTGTCGGTTCAATCGTTTCCAGCTCATCCGCATTGACGCCCAGATACGCGAGAAGCTGTGCCTTGTTGGCCACCACCTGTTCGGCGTAGCCCAACTGCTTGGCCCGCTCGGCATCCAGGGAAAGAACGGTGCCTTTCGGTTTCAACCCCGGAAACTCCCGGTCGATTTCCACCATGGCCCGGGCCACGTCCGGATTGCGGTTGTTCAGCTTGGCTGCCGCCTCCATTTTGTTAGCCCACCCGGAGATGATCTTCACGTCGGCGGCGTTGCCCGCCAGGTCAATCGGCGTCGCCGCACCGATGCTGCTGCCTGGGGTCATGACAATTTCGTTTGCGTTCAGAGCGATATAGGTGCCGGCCGAAAACGCCTGATTGTCGATGTAGGCCACCACGTGGATTGGCGATTGTCTGACCAGTTGGCCGATGGAGTCGGCCGCATTGATTTCTCCGCCGGGGGTGTTGATGTGCAGCACGATCAGATCCGCGCCCTTACTCGTTGCTTCGGCAAACGCCCGCTTCAGAAAGCTTTCCAGCCCCTGCTCGATCTGGTGCTCCACGGGAATCCAGACCGCTTTCTGATACGGTTTGGCAGCAGCCGGACTTCCGGCCAGCAGACCGGCGAGCCCTATCGCCACGCAAAGCAGCGCCAGCAACAAGCGAACGGGACGGGAAACGATGCGTGACACATTCATTACCTCCACCTCCTTTCCTTATACAGCCTCCTCGAATGGCTACTTAGGTATACGGGTCAGATTCACGCCCGTTTCATAATTTTTTATTGATTGCCTCATTCGAGCCATAAAGAAAGACCCAGCCGCATGGGACTGAGTCTTTTGTGCGTATCTAGATGAGGTTGATCCTCATTACGATGGCAATTCCTCAGATACAATCTTTTGCACGAGAGCACCGTCGGCTCTTCCTTTTACTTTCGGCATGATCGCCCCCATCACCTTGCCCATCTCCTTTTTGGAGGTGGCTCCGGTGGCGGCAATCGCGTCCCGTACAATGCCGCGCAGTTCGTCCTCGCTCAATTGAGCGGGCAGATACGCGGAGAGCACGTCGATTTCCTCTCGTGTTTTGGCGGCGAGGTCGTCACGACCCGCCTTTTCGAATTCTTGGAGGGATTCACGGCGCTGTTTTAACTCGCGAGTCAAGATGGTCAGCTCTTCGTCTTCAGACAACAGTCTACCTTTACTAATCTCTTCGTTCTTTAACGCAGCTTTCACCATGCGAATAACAGAGAGTTTCAGCGCAGCTTTGTCCTTCATCGCTTGCTTCATATCTTGATCGAGTCGCTCCATTACACTCATGATGAGCCCTCCGTCAATTAGTACTTGCGCTTGCGAGCTGCTTCGGATTTTTTCTTGCGGCGCACGCTGGGTTTTTCGAAGTGGCGGCGTTTTCTCAGTTCCGCCATAACCCCTGCTTTGGCGCTCTCACGCTTGAAGCGACGAAGTGCCTGTTCCAAAGACTCGTTTTTCTTGACTCGAACTTCTGCCATCTGTCTTCCCTCCCTCCGCTAAAACCGTGGGACGCCTGTTACCAACAGACTGTCACACTACATTATAGGACAGAAAACCAAGACAGGTCAACCTTTCTTTCCAACTTATTCTTGGAAGCCAGCCCGGAAGAGGCAGCAGTACGTTGACTCATGGCCTCCTTTCCTGCTGGGGTAAAGATCAGCTTACCGAGGCGCAATTCTGTCAGGAGACGAAAAGCTCGCTTACGCAAAACCGCTTTGCCGTAAAGAGAAATTGTTGCGACGTTTGGGACTGAACTGTTCAAACGCGCGGCATGATTGTGAGTCAGAAGGGAATATATTACAATAAGAGGCAACTGGGTAATTGTACTGGTTAAAAAAAGTTATTAAAGCCGATCCAATATCTGAATAGGTCCCGCTGCCATACATGATGTAACAGACGCCCGAATCTTCGGTTTCGGGCGTTTTTCGCCGTCTGTGGCCATTATGCTTTTTTATCGCCACCTGAACTACCAGCAACCTGTACGCATGACTGTTTCATGATCATTGACCTGTTCGGCTGTCTGCGATGGGGACCGTCATTTTTTCCTTGCCGCGGCCGAACAGGAGTGTTAGCATGACTTCGTGGTTTCCACGATCGAAAACGATTCGATGAAAAGGGGATTGGACCTATGAGAGAAATTGCACTGGGACGAGCGGCCGTTATGGCGGAAGGGCTGCTGCTGGCGGGCGATCCCGGGCTGACGGTGACATCCGTTCACTTTGACACGCGTCAGCTTTTGCCGGGTGCCTTGTTCGTGGCGATTGCCGGAACGCGGGACGGACACGACTTTCTCCTGCAGGCGGCGGAAAAAGGCGCACGGGCAGCGATCATCTCCAACGAACAAAAGGTGCCAGACAGCCTGCCGGCGGGATTCGGCCTGATTCTGGTGAACGACACGCTGCGCGCGTTTCAAAAGCTGGCAGCTGCTTACCGCACGTCCTTTTCCATACCCTTTGTGGCCATTACCGGCAGCAACGGCAAAACGACAACGAAGGACATCGTCGCCCACCTGCTGGAAAGCCGGTTTTCCATCCACAAGACCTACAAAAATCTCAACAACCACCTGGGCGTTCCCTACTCCCTGCTGCAGGTGGAAGAGCAGCATCAGGCAGCCGTGCTGGAGCTGGGCATGAACCACGCTGGCGAAATCGACCTGCTGGCCTCGCTGGTCAAGCCGCAGATCAGCGTGATTACCTATATCGGCGAAGCCCACATCGAGTTTTTTGGCTCGCGGGAGAAAATCGCGCTCGCCAAGGCAGAACTGCTTCCCCACACTGATCCGGACGGACTGGTCCTTTTGAACGGAGACAGCGAATACCTGCGCAAGGTGGCGCCACTTTATCCGGGCCGCATCATGTACTACTCCGTCAACGCCCCCGCTGACATCTGGGCGGAGAATATCCAATCCGCTGACGACGGGACGCGATTTGACGTCTGCTTCCGGGACGGGGAGCGCTTCGCGGCCTTCCTGCCGCTGTTCGGCACGCACAACGTCCTGAACGCGCTGCCGGCTGTTGCGATCGGCCGCCACTTCGGCATGACGACAGCGGAGATCATCCGCGCGCTGGCGACGGTGCGCCTGTCGGCCATGCGTTTCGAGCGGATCGAGTCCGCCCATGGCCCGCTCTATATCAACGACGCGTACAACGCCAGCCCTTCGTCGATGGAAGCGGCCATCTCCACGTTTGCGGAACTGTTCCCCGAGCGCAAAAAGGTGCTGGTGCTGGGCGACATGTTTGAGCTTGGCGAGAACAGCCCGGCCATGCACGCCCAGGTGGGGGCTTTCGCCAACCGCTACCGCGACCGAATCGAACTGCTCGTGGCCGTCGGAGAGCAAGCGCAGCACCTGTATGACGCGTACGAGGGGAATAAGCGCTACTTCCCGACCAAGGCTGATGCAGTCGAAACGCTCCTTGCGCTGCGCGACGCCCATCACGCCTTTCTGTTCAAAGCGTCGCAAGGCATGGGACTGTGGACGCTGCTTCAGGCGCTGGAAGATCACGCGTGACCACAATTGAAAACGAAAAACAGCAAGGAGCCTCGCTACAGAGGCTCCTTGTCCAAAAATGAACACGGGAGCGCCCCAGGGCACTCCCTCTACATTCCCCATTATTCCAACTCTTCTGCATCCACCACGTTTCGCTGTTTGTCGGCGTGGCGTTCCAGAGCAAGCTGGACCAGCCGGTCAATCAGCTCGCTGTAGCTGATGCCCGCTTCCTGGAACAGCAGCGGGTACATGCTGAACGGCGTAAAGCCGGGCATCGTGTTCACTTCGTTGATATACAGTTGGTCGTTTTCCTCGTCCCAGAAAAAGTCTGCCCGCGACAGGCCCGACGCATCCAGGGCGCAGTATGCAATTTTGGCCATTTCAGCGATCCGCTCTGCCACGTGGGACGGAATCCGGGCTGGAATCTGCAGTTCTGTGCCGGCGCCCTTGTACTTGGCTTCGTAATCGTAAAACTCCTTGGCCGGCACGATCTCGCCCACGACCGAGGTGATTGGATCCTCGTTGCCGAGCAGGCCGATTTCCAGCTCGCGCGCCTTGACGAACTGCTCCACGATCAACCGGCGGTCAAATTTGGCGGCCAGCATCATCGCGTCGATCAACTGCTGCCGGTCTTTTGCCTTGCTGATCCCGACACTGGACCCCATGTTGGCCGGTTTTACGAAGCATGGGTAGCCCAGTTCCTGCTCGATGCGCGCGATGATTCCCTCCTGGTCACGTTCCCACTGCGACCGGAGCACGCCCACGTATTTCACCTGCGGCAGTCCCGCCTGGGCGAACACGTTTTTCATCATCCATTTGTCCATGCCCACTGCCGATGCCATGACACCAGCTCCGACATATGGCAGGTTGGCCAGTTCCAGCAGGCCTTGAATCGTGCCGTCTTCGCCGTTTGGGCCGTGCACGACGGGAAAAATCACGTCCACTTCCTGGGCGACGCCAAAGATCGGCGAGGTGCGGCTGACAGCCACCTGTTCCATCTTCACCTCGCTGCTGACAGACACCGCCCCGTTTGTCAGGCGGAGTTCGTTGGTACCCTCCGGCAAAATGCCCCTGAGGTTCTCCCCTTTCACCCAGTTTCCATCCAGCGTCACGTAGATGGGCAAAATGTCGTATTTATCAAAATCGACCGCCTTCATAATCGACAGGGCGGTGCGCAGCGAAACCTCATGTTCCGAGGACTTCCCTCCGTAAATAATCCCCAGCCGAATTTTGTTCCCCATGAACTCCAAGCTCCTTTCGCCTTGCCTGCGCAAAAGCGCGTTCACGCGTCTCCTGCTCTCCCATGGTATGCAAACGCCCGCCTATGGTGTGCGCCGGGCGCAAATACCCCATTCAGCATACACAATCCCTTCCGCAAATACAAGGGGACAGGAGAAGCACAAGCAGCCGCCGTCCAACATATCCTGTGAAAAAACGTCACAGAAGACTTTTCTCAACGCAGGGGGAATGTCCATGAGAGACTATCTGCTCTTCTGTACGTACTGTTCGTCCTATACGCTCCTGCACCGCTACGACAAGGAGACCGGGACGTTTTTGGGCGAGTACTCCCTGTTGCACAACGCCTACACGCGCAACAGCGTCGTGCTCCACAAGTTTCTGCTCGCCCACCTCGGACACGCACTGCGCGTCATCCCCTCCCAAACGGACGAGTACCGCGAGATCATCTGCACAGCTTCCCGTTTTTTGGAAGACGATATCGACAAGTACGTGGAAGAAAGTCTGGCGCTGGTCAAGTACCAGGAACGGGATCGGCAGAGCGAACGGGAGATCGGCCAGGTGCGCCTCTACATCCTGGAACACCTGCTGACGCACGAACTGGAGGAATTGAGTAAAGTCAGGGCGGCCAGCTCGGCCGAGGGGCAGGTGCTGCTCGGCAAGGAACTGGGCATCAAACGAGCCCTGGAACTGGTTCGCGACATCCTGTCCGACAAACAGTTTGCCTGACCGCAGCGTTTTTCGACCCGCCGGACAGCGGGCCGTTTTTTTGTCGATACAAAAAAAGAAGCGGACGCATATGTCCGCTCAGCGTGTCAGTACGGGTCGATCTCTTCCCCCGTCCGGATGTCCTTCACCCGCAGGGGATCGCGCGGTGCAGAAATCGTCCCGCTTTCAGGCGGCTGCCTGCCCTCTTCCACCCAGCCGACAAGCAGGTCAAAACATTGATGGACGTACGGTAACAGCGGCTGAAGCTCCTTGTCCGGGTCCGATGCGCTCCAGACCAGGCCGTCGACATGATTGCCCTTTTCCACCAGGTAGAGCCGGTGCAGGTTTTCCCGTCCCGCCGCTTTGACCAACCGCCGGTAGGCGTTCCCATGTACCTCGGGGAAGATCAGGGCGTCCCAGGTGCCAAACACGGAGATCAGCGGCACGTCAATCCTGCCCGTATTCTCGATCGCCTCCACCGCTTCTTTCACTTTTTTCGGCCGCTTGGTGAAATCGTAGGTGCGAAAGATGCCGTCCAGCGAACGGTCGCGGGTGCCGTCGGCGTTGAACCGCAGGTAGTCCGGCCACTGCAAGCGCTTCGGCGCGTGCGGGTCAAACTCGTCCCGGTAGATGTTGAGGGTAAGGAACCAGTAGATCTGGTCGTAATAGGCCCACAGCTTCTCCGAGCCTTTGGGCACACCGGCTCGGTACAGGGCTGCGCGGGCGCGCTCCCGCTCGTTGCCCTGGCCGTAGATGGCCGCTTCCGCGTGGTTGACGACGTCGGTCAGTGTGGTGATCAGGTTGGGCCTGTCAGCGCGCCACAGCACCCCTTCCCAATCGACGCCGCCGTCGTACAGCCGCGGCTCTTTGGTCAGTTTCGGATCATCGTGTTCCAAAGCGTACCGGACCACGTACCCGCCGTTGGAAATACCGATGGCGTACGTGGGGATTGGGTGCTGTTTCGAGACCAGTCGGGCAGCGGGTGTACTGTCGGAGGGATCGATCAGCCGGTCTCGATGATGCGCCGCCAGGTAGGCTTGCGCCGCCTTGGTCAACTGCCGGAAGCGGACATGCCACTCGGCCACCGAGTCTTCCTCGGACGCGAGGGCGTTTTTTACTTTGGCCAGCGGATCGGCGGGATCGCTTTCTCCCTGCGTCCCTTTGTCAATGGCCGCAAAGGCGTAGCCTTTTTCCAGCACGTAATCGCTAAACAACAGATCGGTGGCCGTCTCGTTGCGAGTGGCCGGGATGCCGGACACGACCAGCTTGCCGTTCCACTCATCCGGCACGCGAATGACGAATTGCGCATCGTCAAACGCGCCGTTTACTTGTGTGCCCGTCACTTCGGCCGGATCGTACATCGTTTCCCAACCGCCCCACGCGGCCGGGACCAGCCCCAGATTGCCGAATTGGACAGCCGCCGCGTACTGCTGCGGGTTGCGCGTGGTCAGCCAGTTTCCCGCCTGGCCGTCAAAGCGGGTGACCGTCACGCCATGCGCGCCCGGTACGACAGGTTCCGAGATCGCTCCGGCGGATGACAGGCCGGCCGGGACCAGCGGAACCATCAGCGCCGCCGCAAGCACAAGACGCGACCATGACATGCTCATCTCTCAATCCCTCCTCTTCTTCCTTCCCCTTTCTTTCTGAGAAGCGCTTTCATTTTACCAGTGCTGATTCGTTCCAGCAACTGCCATTTCTGTATGCGGATGACCCGTTCCGCAGCAGCCAGAGAAGCATGTTTCCCCTGCTGCCCGACGGAAGAACGGCGCAAAAAGGCGGCATGCCGCGCTGCTGCGACATGCCGCTCGTTTTTTGTCCGCCGATCCTGGCAGCGGATGGTTACCGCCGATCCCTTACTTCAAAGATGGCAAACTTGAGGTAGTGGGATTCGTCCGCTCCGCTGATCTGCGGGTGGTCCTTGCCTGCTCCCCGCCACTCAATCAGCCGCAGGATTTTACGGGCATCCATCGCCGCGTCCTGGATCGTCTCCAGGAAAAGCTGGGGAGACATGTGGTACGAGCAGGAGGCCGTCACCAGATACCCTCCGGAGCGCACCAGCTTCATCCCGTTCAGATTGATGTCCTTGTAGCCGCGGCAGGCGCTCTTCACCGCCGCGCGCGATTTGGCAAACGCCGGCGGATCGAGAATGACCACGTCCCACATGCGGCCGGCATCGACGCACTCGCGCAGGTAGTCAAACGCGTTGGCGACGACGAATTCGACGCGGTGCAAAAAGCCGTTTTGCATGATGTTTCGCCTAGCCGTCTCGATGGCGTGCTCGGAGATATCGAGCGCCGTCACCTTTTTCGCGCCGTGCTTGCATGCGTTCAGCGTAAACGACCCGGTATGGGTAAAGCACTCCAGCACCTCTGCCCCGTCCCAGTAGGGGTTTTTTACCACTTTGCCGCGCCGGTCTACGGGGACGATCTTCTGTTCGCCGTCCACGTCCATCTCCTTCAGGGTGATGCCGTGCTTTTCTCCCCAGCCTTTCATCAGCGGGGCGATGGCGGCTCGGTTTTCCCGCTGGTCGTAAAAGAAGCCCGTTTTTTGCCCTTCGATGATATCCACAATGTATGTCAGGCCGTTTTCCGTAATTGTCACTTCCCGCGGACATTCCCCGTACAGCACTTCCTTGCTCTGGTTCAGCCCCTCCAGTTCACGCACGGGGACGTCGTTGCGCAGGTAGATGCCCTGCGGTTGAAACACTTCCACCAATGCGTCCCGAATCCAGTCGCGCCGCACGTCCATCCCAAGCGAGAGAATTTGCGCCACCAGCACGTCTTCGTACCGGTCCACAATCAGACCGGGCAGGAAGTCCGCCTCGCCGTAGACGACGCGGCATGCTCGCGGATTGTCGACGAACCGGGAGCGAAACGCGGCCGCTTCGCGGATGCGGCGGAGAAAAAAGTCATAGTCGATCGCTTCGTCCTGATTGTACGTCAGAACGCGAACGATGATTTGCGATGCGGGATTGATGTAGCCTTTGGCGAGGAAGTGGCCTTGGTGGTTGATTACCTCGACAATGTCGCCCGGCTTATACTCTCCTTGAATCTCCTTCACTTCCGATTGAAAAATCCACGGATGGCCCGCTTCCAGCCGCTTTTTTCGGTGCTTGTGCAGAATCACTCTTGCCAATGTTGTCGGTTCCTCCTTGTCATGCTCGTCTTGGTACAGGCATAGCGTATAGTAATTCAATCCCTCCCGACAGCCTGCACGGTGCCCGTTCAGATGGCACACGCGGGCTGCGCGAAGGGTGTTCTCATTGCTGGTAAGGAGGATCGCTCCGTGACTGCCATCCTCGCTCCCTTTACATTCGGTCTCAGTTTTTTTCTGTTGGGTATGTATGTCATGCGCACCGGTTTTCAAAACCTCGCCGGGAAGAAAATGGCGGACTGGCTGGGACGCTTCACGCGCACGCCGGTCCACAGCTTTTGGGTGGGTTTGTTGAGCACCATGGTGCTGCAGAGTTCCAGCGCCGTCACCGTCCTTACCATCGGGCTTACACATGCAGGCATGATCAGTTTTTCCCAGACCGTGGGAATCATTCTCGGCACCAATGTAGGGACGACGATCACAACCGAATTGATCGCGCTTCGGCTGGAGACGTTCGCCGTGCCCATGCTCCTGGTCGGCGTCGCCTTGTGGCTGATGCCGCGCCGTCTGACCCGCTGCATCGGACTGGTGGTGGCCGGCTTCGGCCTGATCTTTCTTGGGATCGACACCATGCAGGTGATGGCCAAACCGCTGGAACAGTCGGACGCGTTTCGCTCGCTGTTTCTGGAAAGCCGCCATTCCGTCTGGATCGGCCTGATCACCGGAATGGTGTTTACAGCGCTCATCCACAGCAGTTCGGCGACGACCGCCATCACCATGGGGTTGATGAGTCACCAGGTGCTCTCGATGGAGACGGCGCTGGCAATCGTGCTGGGTGCCAACATCGGCACCTGCTTTACCGCCATCATCGCCAGCATCGGCACCAATGCGGCTTCCCGCCAGGTCGCCTGGTGCCACACGCTGTTCAACCTGGTAGGCGCTCTCGCCTTTCTGCCGTTTCTTTCACAGCTTGCCATGGTCAGCAGCTTGTTGACAGACAGCCCGTCGATGCGAATTGCTCATGCCCAGACCCTGTTCAACGTGGTGTGCTCCCTGGCCGCCCTGCCGTTTACCAGGCAGATCGCCGCTGCCGTCCAGTGGCTGGTGCCGGACAGGAAACGACGACGCTGGTAACTCCGTCTACGTGGAAAACGGAATCAGGTACAGCGCTGTCACCACACCGGCCAAGATCATCGCCACACTGGACGCCGCCGTCTGCACCGGTGAGACGCGGTTCAGGTTGGCTGTGCCGATTGCATGAGAGCTGGTGCCGACGGCAATCCCAATTGCCCAATCATCCCTGATCCCCGCCCAGGAGAGGACCGGACGGGCAATGGTGACGCCGATGATCCCCGTCAATACGGTAAACAAGGCCCCCAGCGCCGGAATGCCGCCGATGCTGCGGGTCAGTTCCACGGCGATTGGCGTGGTCACCGATTTGGCCATCATGCTGTGCACCATCGTCTGATCCGTGCCCAGCAGCCATCCCACCAGCCGGACCGTCAGGATCGCAACGGCACAGCCCGCCGCCACACCCAGCAGGACGCCGCGCCAAATATGGACGAACTCCTTCAGCTGCTTGGCGAGCGGAACAGCCAGTGCAACCGTGGCCGGTCCCAGCCAAAACGAGATCCATTCCCCGCCGGCGCGGTACGCTTCCCAATCCTCGCCGATCAGCCACCAGGCAAACCAGACGCAGATTGTCGCCACGACCAGCGGTTGCAGACGGGGAAAGCGCTCCGCCAGCACACTCGCTGCCTTGTATCCCGCCAGTGTGACAGCAACGGCAAGCAATTGGTCAAACATCGAGCATCCTCCCTTCCAGTTGGTGATGCTCCATTTTTTGCTTGTGCCGGTTCAGATACCACTGAACGACCCGCCCCGACACCAGCATCACCGCGAGCGGACCCAGCACGAGCGACGAAACGATCGGCCACGGGTCGCCTGCAATCCACTTGAGATACGCAGTCACTCCCACCAGAATCGGTACAAAAAACAGCATCATGTGCCGAATCAACAGATTGCTGGCCGTCTCGACCCACTCCAGCTTGACCAGTCCCGTGCATAGCGCCAGCGTCAGCAGCAGCATGCCCAGCAAGTTGCCCGGCAGCGGGACGTGAAGCCATTTGTTGGCCAGCGTACCCATTCCAAAAAAGGCAAGCAGAATCAACACGCCCTTGATGGTTTTCATGTGATGCGCTCCTTCCACCCGGTTTTTGTCCATATGGTTACACCGGGATTTGTCAGGCGGTTCACTTTGCCAATATCCGCACTTCAGACACTTTGTCACATCCTGCAGAGCAGAGGTGTGACCCACCTGCAGAAAAAAGCCCGACCACTCATACGGTCAGGCTTTCCTTACGTGTCAGTAACCGCTGCCACCCGCGTTTGCGCCCGTCACGATCGCGACGCCGGAACTGGTGCCAATGCGGCTCGCTCCCGCTTCGATCATCGCAAGCGCCGTCGCGCGGTCGCGCACACCGCCGGAGGCTTTCACGCCAATATTCGGCCCCACTGTTTTGCGCATCAGGGCGATATCTTCCACGGTGGCACCGCCGTGTCCGAATCCGGTGGAGGTTTTGACGTAATCGGCGCCTGCTTCAACGCACAGCTTGCAGGCGGTCACTTTTTCTTCGTCCGTTAACAGGCCCGTTTCCAGAATCACTTTGACCAAAACGCTGCCAGCCGCTTCCTTGACGGCTTTCACATCCGCTTTTACCAGCTCCAGATCGCCGGATTTCAGCGCACCGATATTGAGGACCATGTCCACTTCCGCAGCGCCGTTTGCAATCGCGTCACGGGTTTCCGCCGCTTTCACCGCCGGAGTGCTGGCTCCCAGCGGGAACCCGATGACCGTGCACACCTTTACATCAGTGCCTTTCAGCAGCTCGGCGCAGCGCTTTACCCAAGTGGGGTTGACGCAGACGGAAGCAAAGTCGTGTTCTTTTGCTTCGGCGCACAGCTTGTCGATCATCGCTGCCGTCGTTTCCGGCTTCAGCAGGGTATGGTCAATGTACTTGTTCAGGTTCATCCTTCTCACACCTCGATCCCGAAATGTTGCAAAGCCTTGCGCAGGACGTCGTCGTTGTTGCGGTACCCTCGCTCCTGCTGGAGCGCCCACGCTTCCAGCGGCGTGTACCAGTGAACGTCGTTAATCTCCTCCACCTGCACGGTAATTTCCGTCGTGTACGCCTCCACCAGAAAATAGTGGACTTCCTTGTTGACCACTTCTCCCGTTACTGCGTGCTGGTAGTCGTAATAAATCGTGTCCAGCTTTTCTCCGAGCACCCCGCGGATTCCCGTCTCCTCCAGCACTTCCCGGAGTGCCGCTTCCTCAATAGTCTCGCCCAGTTCCTGTTTTCCCTTGGCCAGCGTCACCTTGCCGTAGCGGTCTTCAATCAGCAACAGCAGCAGTTCTTCGTCGTGAAAGCGGTAGACGACGCCTCCCGCTGATACCTCTTTCATATCGCCCGTTCCTTCAGTTGCACAGGACGCTCGTTGTCCAGTACGCGGACAAGCGTGCCGTTGCAGTATTCGGAGCCGGGTTCATCCAGCCGGACCTTGCAGATGTTGCCGATCATCGACGCATCGCCTGGGAAAACCACATTCAAATAGTTGTCGGAATACCCCATCAGCAAGCCGCTGTCCGGGTCTTCCTTGTACGGGCGTTCGGGAATCACTTCCAGCACTTCGCCGACAAACTGCTTGGCGTATGCCAGCGTCAGCTGCTGGTTCAGCTCCAGCAGTCGGGCGACCCGCTCATGCTTCACCTCTTCCGGAATCTGATCCGGCATGCGGGCAGCCGGCGTACCGGTGCGCATGGAGTACGGGAAGACGTGCAGTTCGGCAAACCCCACGGTTTTGATGAAATCGTAGGTGTTTTGGAACTGCTGTTCCGTTTCGCCCGGGAAGCCGACGATCACGTCGGTTGTCAGGGCGACGCCTGGCAGTGCTTCGCGCACTTTCACCATCTTTTCGTAGAATTCCGCCGTGGTGTACTTGCGGCGCATCCGCTTCAGCACCTCATCGTCGCCCGCTTGCAGGGGCACGTGCAGATGACGGCAGACGCGATCCGAATTGTTGATCACATCAATCACTTCGTCAGTAATCTGGCTGGCTTCGATGGAGCTGATGCGAATCCGCTTCAGTCCCTCCACCTGATGCAGATCCACGAGCAGTTTGGCCAGGTTGTAGTTCTCCAGATCCTCGCCGTAACCGCCGGTGTGGATACCGGTCAGCACGATCTCCAGATACCCGGCATCGACCAGCTTCCGGGCCTGTTCGAGAACGCTCTCCGGTTTGCGGGAGCGCATCAGGCCGCGTGCCCAGGGGATGATGCAGAAGGTGCAGAAATTGTTGCAGCCTTCCTGAATCTTCAGGGACGCGCGCGTGCGATCCGTAAACGACGGGACGTCCAGTTCTTCAAACTCGCGCGCCTTCATGATGTTGCTGACCGCGTTGATCGGTTGGCGCTCCCGGCGGATTTGCTCCACGTATTCGATCAGTTTCTCGCGGCCCTGTGTGCCGACGATGATATCTACACCCGGGATTTGCGCAATTTCCCCGGGGGAAGTTTGCGCGTAGCAACCTGTCACCGCGACAATCGCGTCAGGATTGCGGCGAATGGCACGGCGGATGACCTGACGGCTCTTCTTGTCTCCGGTATTGGTCACCGTGCACGTATTGATCACGTAGACGTCGGCGCCGTCCTGTTCAAAGTCCACCCGCTCGTAGCCGTTGGCCTTAAACAGCTGCCAGATCGCTTCCGTCTCATAACTGTTCACTTTGCAGCCCAATGTATGGAAAGCAACCGTAGACATGGCGCTTCCTCCTTTCTGTAAGTAGCCTTGACCCATCTTACGCGCTCTACGGGGCCAGGCGTTCAAACTGGTACGATGCGGCTGCCAGCACGTACTGGCTGGCCGTCTCCGTGCGCAGGATGCGCGGACCGAGTGATACGGACTGAAAGCCCATCAACTCTGCCTGCTTCACCTCGTCCAAAGAAAAGCCTCCTTCCGGCCCGATCAGCACAAAGAGCGACTCTCCCGGACTCATGCCGGCAAAGACCTGATGAAGCGTAGAGCCGCCTTCCTTTTCATAGGCGATCACACGCTGCGTGTAACCGGCGGCCGACGCGATTGCTTGTCGAAACGACGCAGGCGGCAGAATCTCCGGCAGCACCGCCCGGTGGGATTGTTCCGCCGCCTCCTTGACAATCTTGCGCCAGCGCTCCAGCTTCTTCGCCTCTTTTTTGGCGTCCAGCTTGACGATGGTGCGTTCGGAGGTAAACGGAAAAAAGGCATGCGCCCCCATTTCCGTCCCCTTTTGCAATATCCACTCCATCTTCTCGCCCTTCGGCAGTCCCTGTCCGATGGTAATGCGGATCGGCAGTTCCGTCTGCTCGTCCAGGAACTGGACGATCGATGCTGTCACTTCTTTTGCGGACAGGGAGACGAGCTGAGCGACAGCCGAACGGCCCGCCCCGTCGCACACGACGATTTTCTCGCCGGGTTTGGCCCGCATCACGTTTACGATATGATGAACGTCGTCGCCGACAATCGTTACCTCTTGTTCGGAAAAGAGGTGTGGCTCGACAAAATATCTTTGCATCTCGCCAACCTCACTATTCTACCGTTTTTTTGCCACAATTGCTACCCAGTCATCGATGAAAATGGTTTCCACGAGTTCAAGGCCGGACGCCTCCATTGCCGCTTTCACATCCGCTTCCCGCGCGGCGATGATCCCGGACGCGATGAACACCCCGCCCGGTTTCAGCACGCGATATACGTCGTCGGTAAAGCGGACGATCACTTCTGCGAGAATATTGGCCACCACCAGGTCGACCTGCTCGTCCACTCCGTCCAGCAGGTTGTTCTGCCGGACGGTGATCCGCTCGTGGACGCCGTTCAGTTCGATGTTGGCCTCCGCGGAGCGGACCGCCACCTCGTCCAGATCCATCGCCAGCACGTGGTCGGCGCCCAGTTTGACGGCGGCGATGCTGAGGATGGCCGTTCCCGTCCCTACGTCGTAGACGCGGTCGCCGGGCTGCAGGTATTTTTCCAACGCGCGCAGGCAGAGAATCGTCGTCGGATGGGTGCCGGTGCCGAAGGCCATGCCCGGGTCCATCTCGATGATGATCTCGTCTGGCCGCTTCGGCTCGTATGCCTCCCAGACCGGTTTGATCGTCATCCGCTCGGAGACGTTGACCGGTTTGTAATACTTTTTCCAGGCGTGGGCCCACTCGTCTTCGTGCACGTCATTGACGGCAATCGTGCCTTTGCCGATGTCGAGACCGTAGTCGGTCAGGTGGCTGAGCTGCTCCTTCAGCTCATCCAACACGTCGACCAGCTGACTCGAATCCATCGGCAGATACGCCTTGACGAATACGCCCTCGTCCGGAAAATCATCCGGGGAGAGCTGGTAGATTTCACCAAACGGCGTATCCCAATCGCGATGCAGCACCTCGGGGTCTTCAATGACGACACCGTTGGCCCCCATCTCGTATAGCAGGTTGGACACTGCTTCCACTGCCTCCGCTGTCGTGTGGATACTGATTTCCGACCATTTCATGAACTACCAACTCCCCAATTTTGCTCATGTTCTGCCAACGTCTCGCTGACAGACGCGATTCCCGGCTACTCGCCGCGGAACGCCCGCTTCATTTTTTCAAAAAAACCCTCATCTTCCACGCCGTACCCGCTTATCGACTCACCAGACAGGGAGGCGAATTCGCGAAGAAGTTCCTTTTGCCGCTCGTTCAGCTTGGTCGGGGTGACGACGCGCACCTTCACATGCTGGTCGCCGCGGCCGCTTCCGCGCAGGTACGGCACCCCTTTGCCGCGCAGCCGGAAAAAAGTCTCCGTCTGCGTACCGGCGGGAATCTTCAATTTAACCCGGCCGTCGACCGTCGGCACTTCAATTTCGTCCCCGAGCGCTGCCTGGGCAAAGGTGAGCGGCACTTCGCAGTAGATGTCGTTGCCTTCCCTTTCAAAAAACTCGTGCGGCTTCACCCGCAGCACGACGTACAAGTCGCCGGGAGGGCCGCCGTTTATGCCCGGTTCGCCTTCGCCCGCGACGCGGAGCTGTGCTCCGTCGTCGACGCCTGCCGGAATGTTGAGGTGAATTTTGCGGCGCACCTTCACCCGGCCCGTACCGCGGCAGGATGTACACTTCTCCTTGACCACCTTGCCCTTGCCTTCGCAAGTCGGGCACACGCGACGGTTCACGATGCGGCCAAACGGGGTATTTGCCACCACTTCCTGCTGACCGGTGCCGCCGCACGTCTTGCATGTCTCTATGCCGGAACCCGGCTTCGCTCCCGTGCCACGGCAGGTGTCGCACTCCGCCTCTTTGGGAATCTCCACGTCCGTTTCCTTGCCGAAGACGGCATCCGTGAAGTCAATCGACAACCCAAACTGCAGATCCGCCCCTTTTCTCGGCGCATTCGGGTTGGACCGTCTGCCGCCGCCAAAAAACATGTCAAAAATGTCCCCAAAGCCGCCCATGCCGGACGTGTCAAATCCGCCGAACCCGCCGCCAAAGCCCTGGCTGGGGTCTTGATGGCCGAACCGGTCGTACTGGGCACGCTTTTGCGGGTCAGAGAGGACATCGTACGCTTCTTTTACTTCCTTGAACTTCTCTTCCGCATCCGGCGCCTTGTTGACGTCGGGGTGGTACTGGCGCGCCAACTTGCGGTACGCCTTCTTGATCTCGTCGGCATCCGCTCCCTTGGAGACACCCAGCACCTCATAGTAATCCCGTTTCATCTGCTCGATCACTCCCATGACAGTCAACTGTTATCATAGCATGTGACTGACTTGAAAAAAAGTCAAAGTCAGCATTCCGTGACTTTGACTTTTTTTCGTTCACACTCGGTTACTTCTTGTCGTCGACGACCTCGTAGTCAGCATCGACGACGTTGTCTTTTTTCGGTTCGCCGGATGCGCCTTGGCCAGCCGCGTTTTGTGCTGCCTGAGCGGCTTGAGCGGCCTGTTCGTACAGTTTCACGGAGATTTGTTGAATGACCTGGGACAGTTCGTCCTTGGCGGTCTTGATCTCGTCGATCTTGCCGCCTTCCAACGCCTTTTTCAGTTTGTCCTTGGCTTCGTTGGCCTTGTCGATCTCCGCCTGATCCACCTTGCCTTCCACTTCTTTCAGGGTCTTTTCGGTTGTGAAGACCAGCTGATCCGCTTCGTTGCGGAGCTCTACTTCCTCCTTGCGCTTTCTGTCCGCCTCTGCGTTCAGCTCAGCCTCTTTCACCATGCGCTCGATCTCTTCGTCCGTCAGGCCGGAGTTGGACGTGATGGTGATGCGCTGCTCCTTGCCGGTGCCGAGGTCTTTGGCGCGCACGTTCACGATCCCGTTGGCGTCGATGTCAAACGTTACCTCGATTTGCGGAACGCCGCGCGGAGCCGGCGGAATGTCGGACAGGGTGAAGCGGCCCAGCGTCTTGTTGTCGGCTGCCATCGGACGTTCGCCCTGCAGCACGTGGATTTCCACGGAGGTTTGGTTGTCGGCAGCCGTGGAGAAAATCTGCGATTTGCTGGTCGGGATCGTCGTGTTGCGCTCAATCAGCTTGGTAAACACGCCGCCCAGCGTTTCGATACCCAGAGACAGCGGTGTTACGTCAAGCAGCACGACATCCTTCACATCACCGGTCAGCACGCCTGCCTGAACGGCTGCGCCCAGCGCCACCACTTCGTCCGGGTTAACCCCTTTGTGCGGCTCTTTGCCGATAAATTTCTTGATGGCCTCCTGTACGGCCGGAATCCGCGTGGAACCGCCGACGAGGATGACGCGGTCGATGTCGCTCGGGGTCAGTCCCGCATCTTGCAGCGCCTGGCGAGTCGGTCCCATGGTGCGCTCTACCAGGTGCGCGGACAGTTCTTCAAACTTGGCGCGGGTCAGGTTTACCTCCAGGTGCTTCGGACCGGTCGCGTCCGCGGTGATGAACGGCAGCGAGATGGTTGTGGTCAGCACGCCGGAAAGGTCTTTTTTCGCTTTTTCCGCGGCGTCTTTCAAACGCTGCATCGCCATGCGATCCTGGGACAGATCGATGCCGTGTTCCTTTTTGAACTCGCTTACCAGGTAGTCGATGATCACCTGGTCAAAGTCGTCACCGCCCAGGAGGTTGTCGCCGGAGGTGGCTTTTACTTCAAAGAAGCCGTCAGACAGCTCCAGAATGGAAACGTCGAAGGTACCGCCGCCCAGGTCGTAGACGAGCACGGTTTGGTCTTCCGTTTTTTCGATGCCGTACGCCAGTGCAGCCGCTGTCGGTTCGTTGACGATGCGGAGCACTTCCAAACCGGCGATCCTGCCGGCGTCCTTGGTCGCTTGACGCTGGCTGTCGTTAAAGTAAGCCGGAACGGTAATTACCGCTTTGGTGACCGGTTCGCCCAGGTATGCTTCCGCGTCGGCTTTCAGTTTTTGCAGAATCATCGCCGAAATTTCCTGCGGCGTGTACTCCTTGCCCTCCAGGGTTACCTTGTGGTTGGTTCCCATGTGGCGTTTAATGGAGATCACCGTGTTGTCCGGGTTGGTGATGGCTTGACGTTTGGCCGCTTCTCCCACGATCCGCTCGCCGTTTTTAAACGCGACGACGGACGGCGTAGTGCGGCTGCCCTCCGCATTGGCGATGACGACCGGTTCGCCGCCTTCCATCACGGCTACGCAAGAGTTTGTGGTTCCAAGGTCAATACCGATAACGCGACTCATACTGGATATCCTCCTTACACTTCTGTCCAACTGGAATTATCTTAAGTACAATCAGGCGTTTACCTTGACCATCGCAGGACGGATGACGCGATCCTTGAAGAGGTAGCCTTTTTGGAATTCCTCCACGACCACGCCCGATTCGTATGCCGGGTCTTGGGCCTGCATTACCGCCTGATGGACGTTGGGATCAAAGGGCTGGCCTGTCGCCTGGATCGCCGTCAAGCCTTCCCGTTCAAAGATCTGCAACATCTGGCGGTACACCATGTTGACCCCTTCGAGCAGGGATTCGACCGTCATCGAATCCTTGTCAGCACTCAGCGCGCGTTCAAAGTTGTCAATCACGGGCAGAAGCTCCGAGATAACCTTGAGCGAGGCGTATTTGGCCAGATCCTCCTGCTCCTTGCGCGTCCGCCGCCTGAGGTTTTCCATGTCGGCCAAGGCGCGCAGCATGCGGTTATGATTTTCTTCCGCCTGTGCCTTCCAGCGTTCCGCTTCCTGCTGCCAGTCGATCTCTGCCGCCGGCTCCTGCTCTTGTGCGGCGGCTTCCTGCTGCTCCTGGTCAGCGGTTTCCTGCTGCTCGGCTGCTGCCGCTTCCGCTTCCTGTTCGTGGTCTCGCGTCAGTTTGTCCTCGTTCAACGTTCCGATACCTCCCCAGGCTGTC
The DNA here is from genome assembly GCF_013096935.1 of Brevibacillus sp. MCWH. NCBI lineage: Bacteria > Bacillati > Bacillota > Bacilli > Caryophanales > Paenibacillaceae > Brevibacillus > Brevibacillus sp. MCWH. The sequence continues at coordinate 46,593 of NZ_SDLF01000006.1, forward strand.
CGCTGCCGCTGCACCGGGTCAGCCTTTCACTCCATTACGATTTCTACTATTTCTCAAACTGCGATGTCAGCATACGCGACAGACCTTCCGCCAGATAGTTGAGCACGGTGATCACCCGGCTGTACTCCATCCGCGTCGGCCCCAGGATTCCCACCGTCCCGACCGGCTTGCCGCCGATGTAATAGGCGGTGGTGATGATGCTGCATTCCTTCATCGCGTCAAGCTGGTTTTCCTGTCCGATGCGAACGGTGATGCCCTCACTCGGAGGTCCGAACAAGTGGACCAGTTGATCGTTTTGTTCCAGCAGTTCCAAGATGTCCTTCACTTTGTCCACGTCGCGGAACTCCGGCTGATCCATGATCTTGGTCGCACCACGGAGATAGACGCGTTCGCCTTCCTTCCGCTGGAGAGACTCTTCCAGAATCCGCAGCATCTCTTCGTACTGCTCCACATGACGCCGCATCTCGCCCGCCACTTCCAGATACATGCGCTGGCGAAGCTGCCACAGCGGCACGTCGCTCAGCTTGCTGTTCAGCAGGTTGACCAGCTTCTCGATCTCCTGCGGTCGAACGCCCTGCGGCATGTCAATCAGCTTGTTTTCCACGCGGCCGGTGTTTGTGACCACGATGGCCACTGCCTGTGTTTCATTCAGGGGAACGATCTGAATGTGTTTCAGCCGATGCTCGAAAATCTCCGGACCCAACACGATGGCCGTGTAGTTGGTCACGTGCGAGAGAATTTGAGCAGTGTAGTCGATCACCTTCTCAAAGTGATGAATCCGTTCGGCAAACAGCTGTTTCAGTTTGCTCAACTCTAACTCACTCAACATGTGCGGTTTGATCAAGTTGTCGACGTAAAAGCGGTACCCTTTCGTGGAGGGAACGCGGCCAGCTGATGTATGCGGCTGTTCCAGGTACCCGAGTTCTTCCAGATCAGCCATCTCGTTGCGGATGGTCGCGGAGCTGAAACCGATGTCCTCCCGTTTGGAGATGGTGCGTGAGCCTACGGGTTCGGCGGAATGAATGTAATTATCGACAATCGCATTGAGAATCAGTCGTTGGCGTTCCGATAACATGCTGTCTTCGCCCCCTGTTGTTAGCACTCAACAGCATCGAGTGCTAAATCTATTTACTAAGGTATCAATACGCGAAGGTTTTGTCAATGTTTTCCCAGCACGCTGTCCACCCGATCCTGCCGCTAATCGCGCAGGAAGCGGGCGAACACTTCGTTTCCCAACGGCAAGGCCTGTTTGGTCAACCGCAGGTGGCCGTCCACACGTTCCAACATCCCTTTTGCCATCTCTTCGTCAATCACCGGTCCGAACACCTGCTCCGCCGTGACGCCGAAGCGCTCCGCGAACCGGGCGAGGTTCACCCCGTCGCGCAGCCGCAGCCCCAGGATCATCTGTTCCTCCATGGCATCTTCGCGGGAGACGGCAAACTGCTCCACTCGGGGAAGCCCTTCCTGGCCCATGCGCATGTAGACGGCCAGCGGTCCTGCGTTGACGTGCCGTTCGCCGTTTACATAGCCGTGGGCTCCCGCGCCCAACCCATAGTATTCATCATTGAGCCAGTAGGTGCAGTTGTGACGGCTTTCATAGCCAGGCTTGGCAAAGTTGCTGATCTCGTACTGGCGATAACCGTGCGCTTCCATCTCCTCGATCAACATCAGATACATTGCCAGCTCAGCCTCTTCCGAAGGGAGCGGAAGCTGGTCTTTTTGGTACAGCGTGTGGAACAGCGTGTTTTCTTCCACCTTCAGACTGTACGCGGAAAAATGCGTGGTCGGCAGCTCAAACGCCAGTTCCAGCGTGCGGCGGAAAATCTCTTCCGTCTGGTCCGGCAGCCCGAACATCAGGTCGATGGTCAGGTTGGTAAAGCCGACGGTCACGGCGTTGTCGATGCTGCGGTAGACGTCGTCCACGTCGTGAATCCGGCCCAGCCGCTTCAAAAGCGCATTGTCGAACGACTGCACGCCAAAACTGAGCCGGTTGACGCCCAGCTCGCGCATCAGCCGGAGCTTTTCCACGTCGGTGGTGCCGGGATTGGCTTCCATCGTGAATTCCAGATCGTCGGCCCAGAACCGTTCTGTATGCTTCCGCACCGCCCCCAGAAAGACCTGCATCTGGCGGCGGTCGAGAAACGTCGGCGTCCCCCCGCCGACGAAAATGGTTTTGATCTTCTCCGGCGGCCACAGGGCAAACGTCCGCTCCATCTCCTTGTCCAATGTGTCCAGATAGTCTTCGATCACCTGCGGGTTGCTGGTGACGAACGAATTGAAGTCACAGTAGTAGCACTTGTTGGTGCAAAAGGGAATGTGGATGTACACCGACTGCGGCATATCCGCTCCCCTCCTTTTTGCGATAGTGGAATGGAAAAGACCTGACGCGCGGTCAGGCCTACTTTTTGTCGTCCATGCGCAGCACAGCCATAAACGCTTCTTGCGGCACCTCGACGGAGCCGACGGCTTTCATGCGCTTTTTCCCTTCTTTTTGTTTTTCCAACAGCTTGCGCTTCCTGGTGATGTCGCCGCCGTAACACTTGGCCAACACGTTTTTCCTGAGCGCGCTGATCGTCTCGCGCGCGATCACCTTGTTGCCGATGGCGGCCTGGATCGGCACTTCAAACTGCTGGCGCGGAATCAGTTCTTTCAGCTTTTCGCAAATGACGCGTCCGCGCTGGTAGGCGCTGTCGCGGTGGACGATGAACGACAATGCGTCAACCACTTCGCCGTTGAGGAGGATGTCCATTTTCACCAGCTTGGAGGGCTTGTAGCCGGCCAGTTCATAGTCAAAGGACGCGTATCCCTTGGTGCCCGACTTCAACAGGTCAAAGAAGTCGTAGACGATCTCGGAGAGGGGCATGTCGTACTTGAGCTGAACGCGGTTTTCCCCCATGTACTGCATGTCGAGGAATTCCCCGCGCTTGCCCTGGCAGAGCTGCATGACGTCGCCAACGTAATCGTTGGGCACCATGATTGTCGCCGTGACGTACGGCTCCTCGATCTGTTCGATTTTTTGCGCCTCCGGCATTTTCGAGGGGTTGTCGATCTCAACCACTTCGCCGCTCGTCTTGGTGATGCGGTAGATAACGCTCGGCGCGGTGGTAATCAGGTTGATGTTAAACTCCCGCTCGATCCGCTCCTGGATGATCTCCATGTGCAAAAGTCCGAGGAAGCCACAGCGGAAGCCAAATCCGAGCGCCTGTGAGGTCTCCGGTTCGAACTGCAGCGACGCGTCGTTCAACTGCAGCTTTTCCAGCGCCTCGCGCAGATCGTTGTACTCGCTGGTGTCGATCGGGTAGAGACCGCAAAACACCATCGGATTGATTTTGCGGTAACCTGGCAGCGGTTCGGCGGCCGGACGATTGGCATCCGTGATCGTATCCCCGACACGGGTGTCGCCCACCGTCTTGATCGAGGCAGCCACGTAGCCCACGTCACCGACGGTCAGCTCGTCTACCGGCGTCTGACGGGGGGTGGAGGTGCCCACTTCCGTCACTTCGAATGTTTTGCCGGTGGCCATCATCTTGATTTTCATACCTTTTTTCAGCGTACCGTTGACGATCCGCACGGATGCGATCACGCCCCGGTACGGATCAAAGTAGGAGTCGAAGATCAGCGCCTGCAGCGGCGCATCCGGGTCTCCCTCGGGTGCCGGCACCTTTTTCACCACTGCCTCCAGCACGTCCTTGATGCCGATCCCTGCTTTGGCCGAGGTGAGGCAGGCGTCGCTGGCGTCCAGCCCGATGACGTCCTCCACTTCCTGCTTGATGCGCTCCGGCTCCGCGCTGGGCAGGTCGATCTTGTTGATGACCGGGATAATCTCGAGATTGTTGTCCAGCGCCAAATAGACGTTGGCCAATGTCTGCGCCTCAATCCCCTGGGCGGCGTCCACCACCAGGAGCGCCCCTTCACAGGCGGCAAGGCTGCGGGATACTTCGTACGTAAAGTCGACGTGTCCGGGGGTGTCGATCAGGTGCAGGATGTACTCCTCTCCGTCATCGGCTTTATAGTTCAACCGCACGGCGTTCAGCTTGATCGTAATGCCGCGCTCCTTTTCCAGCTCCATCGTGTCCAGAAACTGGTCTTCCATCTCGCGGGCCGACAGTGCTCCGGTCAGCTCCAAAATGCGGTCCGCCAGGGTTGACTTTCCGTGGTCAATATGGGCGATAATGGAAAAATTGCGAATTCGTTTCTGTCTTTCACGGCGATCCATCTGTGTCTGTTCCCTCCCACGCCATCCGAAAGTCGCTTTCAGATAGCGTTCCGAAAAAATACACTAAGGTCAATTATAACAAAGGCCGGATAGCGGAGCAATAAGCAGGAACGAGGCGGACTTTGCGAGATGACGGGCGAAACACGCGCACCTATGCCAGACGGCTGTCTGTCTGACTGCCGCGCGGGCGCTCCCCGTTACAGTGGCGGGACCGCGTCGGACTTTCACCGAACTTCCCTTTTAAGCCCCCCGGGCGGACCTGCACCCGGACGGCACCGTGAAACACCATATTCGTTTTTCGTCTGAGCCTTACCTGATGACGGTCAGCTGTTTCGGGAACTGCGTCAATACATCGCAGCCGCTGTCGGTCACCAGCACGTCGTCCTCGATTCGCACGCCCCCCACGCCGGGGAGGTAGATCCCCGGTTCGATCGTGAAGACCATGCCGGGACGAAGCACGTCCTGGTTTTGTCCGTGTACCGACGGATATTCGTGGACGTCCATGCCCAATCCGTGCCCCAGACGGTGCATGAAATACGGACCATACCCTTTTTCCTCGATTACGCGGCGAGCCGTTTGGTCGAGGTGAGCCAGCGTGACACCCGGACGCACCTCAGCGATGGCCGCTTCGTTGGCCGCAAGCACCGTCTCGTAGATTTCCCGAAGCTGTGCACTGATCTCGCCGATCGCAAAGGTGCGGGTGATGTCGGACACGTAGCCGTCAGCCGCCACGCCCAGGTCAAACAACAGCAGGTCTCCCTCGCGCACCTGCCGGCTGCCCGGGGTTCCGTGCGGCAGCGCCGATTTTTCGCCGGCCAGCACCATCGTGTCAAACGACGGCCCGTCAGCCCCCAACCGCTTCATCTGGTATTCCAGTTCGGCGACGATCTCCATCTCGGTGACACCCGGTTTCACTTTTTTCAGACTCTCGCTCAGTGCCTGTTCCACCAGCCGCACGGCGTGCCTGATGCGGGCCACTTCCTCCGCCGACTTGATCAACCGCATTTCGCGGAGCGGTTCCTCCACGTCGGCGTACCGCTTGGCCGACACGACCGCGCTCATCGCTTCAAAGCGCTCCACAGTCATGTGGCTCTTCTCGATGCCCAACCGCGTCACTCCGGCGGGCAGCGCCTGCTTCAACACGTCATACGGATTATCCGTATCGGTATGCGTCAGGATTTGCTTGACCCCGGAAGCCGCCGCTGCCGCCGCTTCACGATCCAGCGCCGGGACGATCAACGACGGTTCGCCCTGCGCCGGGATGATGAGGCCCATGAAGCGTTCGTGGGGTTCCGTAAAAAAGCCGGTCAGATAGTAAACGTGTTTGGGCGAGGTGATCAACACCGCGTCCAACTCTTCCTTTTCCATATACGTGTGCAACTGCTGCATGCGCTCCTGGTACAACTTGCTCACCCTGCTTTCTCTTGGTATCTACTAGCGAGGATACCATGTCCTCGGAAAAAAAAGAAGCGAACGGGCCCTATCACCCATGCTCCACGGACTTTGTCTATATACGGGAAGGCTGCCGAGCAGCCTCGACAGCCGGACGGAATGGCGTTTTCAATGTTTCATCCGCGGGTCAAGCGCGTCGCGCAGACCGTCGCCGATCAGGTTGAAGCCGAGCACCGTCAGCATGATGGACAAGCCGGGGAAGATGACGGTCCACGGCGCTTTTTGAATGTACTGGCGTGAGTCGGACAGCATCAGCCCCCACTCCGGCTGCGGCGGCTGCGCCCCCAGTCCGAGGAACCCCAGGGCAGCCGCTTCAAGAATTGCCGTCGCAATGCCCAGCGTGCCGGTGACGATGATCGGCGCCAGGCTGTTCGGCAGGATGTGATGCAGGATAATCCGAGAGTTTTTCGATCCGATCGCCTTCGCTGCCATGACAAACTCTTCCTCTTTCAGGCTTAACACGCGCGAACGGACCAGCCGTCCGTAGGTAGGAATGTTGACGATGGCGATCGCCAGCAGGGCGTTCTCCAGCGATGGTCCGAGCATCGCCACAATCGCGATGGCGAGCAGAATACTGGGGAAGGCCAGCATGATGTCAAACAGCCGGGAGATGATCATGTCCACCCAGCGGCCGTAATAGCCGGCAAGCAGGCCGAGAAACGTGCCGACGATTACCGATCCGATGACGGAGAACAGCCCGACGCGCAGGGAGATTTGCGCCCCGTAAATCACCCGGGTGAACACGTCGCGCCCGTTGTAGTCAGTTCCAAACCAGTGCTCGGCCGACGGCGGCTTGTTCTTGTTGATCAACTCTCCCTTGTCGTATTCGTAGGGGGTAATGTATGGAGCCAACAGGGCCAGCAGGACAAACACGAAAATGATGATGAAGCCGACGATGGCCAGCTTGTTTTTGCGGAGCGTCCGCCAGGCGTCGCGCCAAGGGGACGAGACCGGCTCGTCGGTTTGCTGCACGCGTACCGTTTCCACATGGGTTTCTGCCATAAGACGTCCTCCTTAGCGGTATTTAATGCGCGGATCGACATAGGCGTAGAGGAGGTCGACCAACAGGTTGATCAGGACAAAAATCGTAGCGATGACGAGAATGCTTGATTGAATGACGGGATAATCGCGGTTTCCAATCGCCGTAAAAATGTATCGGCCAACGCCGGGCCAGCCAAAAATCGTCTCGGTCAGGACGGCTCCGCCGATCAACAGCCCTGTCTGCAGCCCGACGATGGTCAGGACGGGAATCAGCGCATTTTTCAAGGCGTGCTTGTACACCACGAAAAACTGTCCCAGCCCCTTGGCACGTGCCGTCCGAATATAGTCGGAGCGCATCACTTCCAGCATGCTGGAACGGGTGATGCGGGCGATGATCGCCATCGGGATGGTCCCCAGCGCGATGCTCGGCAAAATCAGGTGCTCGATCACGTCGCGGAGATGGTCCCAACGACCGGCCAGCATCGCATCAATGATATAGAAATGCGTAATCGCCGTTACGGGATCACGCGGATTGTCGCGTCCAATGGAAGGCAGCCACTTCAACTCCTGGGCAAACAGCCACTGCTCCATCAACCCCAGCCAGAATACGGGCATGGATACGCCGATCAACGCAACCAGCATGCAGATGTAGTCAAACCACGAGTTTTGCTTCCAGGCCGAAATGATTCCGGCATTTACGCCGATGAAAACGGCAAATATCATGCTGACCAGCGTCAATTCAATGGTGGCAGCCAGGTACGGCCCCAATTCCTTCGCGATGGGAGCCTTGGTGTGCAAGGATACGCCCAGGTCTCCCCTGAGAACGTCCCACAGGTAGTGGAAGTACTGCACGTACCAGGGATTGTTCAGCCCGAGCTGCTGCCGCAGATCCTCCAGAGCTTTGGCACTTGCCTTTTCTCCCAAAATGGTCAGCGCCGGATCGCCGGGGATGGCGCGAATGATGGCAAATACAATCAGCGACATGCCAAGGAGCACGGGAATCAGCATCAACAATCTACGAATCGTGTATGACAGCAAGGCCATCTCCTCGCTTTCCTCGCGTTTTGCACATGAGAGAAGGGTAAGAAGAAGGGTTCCTCTTACCCTTTGTTGCCGTCTTCCTTATTGGATGTCTACCTTTTCTACGCTTTCGCTGCCTTTGGGATGAGGCTGATAGCCCGTGACGCTCTTCTTCGCGGCGAGCGGCGGAGTGGAGTGCACCAGCGGGATCAGCGGCGCGTCGTTGAAAATGATCTCCTGGGCTTTCTTGTACAGGGCTTCCCGCTCCGCTTGATCGGGCAAGGACTGCGCTTTCAGCAGCAGTTGGTGGACTTCCTCATTGCTGTAGCGGGAAATGTTGTTGCCGTTGATCGTGTTTTTGTCAAGCAGTGTATACAGGAAGTTGTCCGGGTCGCCGTTGTCGCCAGTCCACCCGAGCAGGCACATGTCGTGCTCGCCTTTCCGCGTTTTTTCCAGATAGGTGGCCCACTCCATCGTGACAATTTCCGTCTCGATGCCGATCTTTTTCAGATCCTGCTGAATGGCCTCGGCAATCTTCTTGCCGTCGGGGATGTACGGACGCGGCACCGGCATCGCCCAGAACTTGACCTTGAAGCCATTGGGATAGCCTGCCTCCGCCAGCAGCTGCTTGGCCTTTTCCAGGTTGTACTCGCGGTCCTTGATCTGGTCGTTGTAACCCCAGAGGCTGGGCGGCATCGGGTTGGTTGCCGGTTCACCCAGGCCGCTGTAGAACGCTTGGACCAGTTCCGGCTTGTTGATGGCGTAGCCGATGGCTTGACGCACTTTCGGATTGTCAAACGGCTTCTTCTCCGTGTTGAACGCCAAATAGCCGACGTTCATCGACGGGCGCAGGATCAACTGCAGGTCCTCGTTCTCCTTCACGCTCTCTGCATCGTCCGGATTGAGACCGTCCATCAGGTCGATTTCGCCGGAGGCAAGCGCGGTCAGGCGCGCCGTGTTTTCCGGAATGACTTTAAAGACGACCTTGTCCAGCTTGGGCAGCCCCTTGTTCCAGTAGTCGGGGTTTTTCTCCAGCGTGATGGTGTCGTTGCGAACCCATTCCACGAACTTGAACGGTCCCGTACCGACCGGCTTCTCCCCGAGCGTTCCGCTTTCGATCGCTTTCGGAGACGCAATCGCAAACGGCGACATGCCCAGGTTGGCCAGGAACGGCGCCATTGTCCGGTTCAGCACGAACTGCACGGTGTACGGATCGACCACCTTGACTTCCTTGATTACGTGATCCTTGTCGCCTTTGTAGCCGCCGAACATGTCGTTGTAGTACGGGTAGCCCTCGGGGTTGTGGTACTTGTTGCTCTTGTCCATCCAGCGGTCAAAGTTGAACTTGACCGCTTCGGCGTTGAAATCGGTGCCGTCGTGGAATTTCACGCCCTGGCGGAGCTTGAAGGTGTAGGTCAAGCCGTCCGGTGAAATCTCCCAGCTCTCCGCCAATCCGGGAATGACCTTGGTGCTGGTGTCTTCATAGCTGACCAGCGTTTCGTATATGTTTTCCGTCACCTTAAAGGTTTCACCGTCGGTCTCCCGGATGGGATCGAGGCTTTTCGTATCAGCGCCGCGGCCGATGATCAACTGCTTGGGACCGTTGTTGGCCGGTTCCGTCGCCGTCTGCGCCGGTTGTTGCCCCGATTGGTCAGCCGGCTGCTGAGCCGTTTGCGAGCCGCTGCATCCTGCCAGCGCCATGGAGAGCGCCAACAGGCTGGCCATTGCAGCAGTAAGCACGTTCTTCTTCATGGATGAGTGCCCCCTTTTCCTCCGTTTTTCTTCACGCCATTATTCGAAAGATTTGGACCGTCACCGTTTTTCCGCATCCCCCCTTTGCCTGGGAACAGGCAGCGTTGCTCCCGACCGTGCGGGTGCTTTTCGCTCCTCCCCGGTCCCCTCGTGACTCACGTCTTGTACAAATGACAGGCGATGAAATGGCCGCCGCCAACGTCCTGAAATGCGGGACGCACGCTGCGGCATTCTTCGGTCACATGGGGACAGCGGGTGTGAAATGTGCATCCGCCGGGCGGATTGGCCGGGCTGGGCACATCTCCCTGCAGGATGATCCGTTCCCGCACGGCATCCGGATCAGGCGACGGCACGGCTGACAGCAGCGCGCGCGTGTACGGGTGCAACGGCTGGTCGTACAGCGTTTCGCTGTCGGCCAGTTCCACCAGTCGCCCCAGGTACATCACGCCGACGCGGTCGCTGATGTGGCGTACGACGCTCAGATCGTGGGCGATGAACAGGTAGGTGAGCCCCAATTCCTGCTGCAGATCCTGCATCAGGTTGAGCACCTGCGACTGGATGGATACGTCCAGCGCCGACACCGGTTCGTCTGCCACGATCAGTTTGGGGTTGAGCATCAGGGCCCGGGCGATGCCGATCCGCTGCCGCTGGCCGCCGCTGAACTGGTGCGGATAGCGCTGTGCGTGGGCGCTGCTCAAACCGACCACTTCCAGCATCTCCCGCACCCGCTTTTTCCGTTCGTCTGGCGTGCCGATGCCGTGCACCACGAGCGGTTCTTCCAAAATCTTTTCAATATTGTGACGAGGATTGAGAGAGGCGAACGGATCCTGAAAGACAATCTGCATGTGGCGGCGCATCCTGCGCATCTCGTCCGCTGTGAGCGCGGTGACATTGACGCCGTCAAATATCACTTCTCCGGCGGTCGGTTCGATCAGCCGCAGCAGAGAGCGTCCGGTCGTCGACTTGCCGCAGCCGCTCTCGCCCACCAGGCCGAGCGTCTCCCCCCGCTTGACCGTGAACGATACGTCGTCCACCGCCTTGACTACGCCAACCTCTTTCCCGAAAACGCCGCCTGTGATGGAGTAGTATTTTTTCAGATTCTTGACAATCAGCAGATCTTCAGCCACCTGCATGCTCCTTTCGGGTTAATCGTACAGCCAACAGCGAGTGCGTCGATTCGGTCCTGCCGCTTTCAGTTCCGGCATCTCTGCCCTGCACCTGTCGGTCGCGTGCTCGCAGCGCGGGGCGAATCGGCAGCCTACGGTGAGCGATCCGGGGATGGGCACGTTGCCGGGGATGGAGTACAGCCGCTTCCGCTCCCCCGCCAGTTTGGGCAGGGAATTAAGCAGCCCGACCGTGTACGGGTGTTTTGGCTCTTTCAGGATGGAACGGACGTCGCCTTCCTCCACCACGTTGCCCGCGTACATCACGACAACGCGGTCACACATCTCCGCAACCACCCCGAGGTCGTGGGTGATCATCATGATCGCCGTTTCCGATTCGCGATTGAGCTGCCGCATCAAATCGAGAATCTGCGCCTGAATCGTCACGTCCAGCGCCGTCGTCGGTTCGTCCGCAATCAACAGCTGGGGATTGCAGGCCATCGCCATGGCAATCATGACCCGCTGCCTCATGCCGCCGGACAATTGGTGCGGGTATTCGTCCACGATCGCTTCCGCGCGCGGGATGCCCACTTTTTTCAACATGTCAATCGAGCGCTGCCTGGCCTCTTTTTTCGTCACGTTGGTATGTATTCGAATCACTTCCCCAATCTGGTTGCCGATCGTGAAAACGGGATTGAGCGAGGTCATCGGCTCCTGAAAGATCATCGCAATCTCATTGCCGCGCAGCTCCCTCATGCGCTTTTCGCTGGCTGTGACCAGCTCTTCCCCCTTAAACCGGATGGAGCCGCCGACAATCTTGCCAGGAGGATTGGGGACCAGTCTCATCACGGAAAGCGAGGTCACACTTTTCCCGCACCCGGATTCGCCGACAATGCCGACCACTTCTCCTTTGTTTACCTTGATGGAAACGCCGTCGACGGCCGGGATTTGTCCGCGGTCCGTGAAAAAGTGCGTCTGCAGGTTTTCGATCTCAAGCAAAGGCTGTGACACGCCGTGCACCTCTCTTACCGATATATTCCATAGGACAAGACGCCTAACTGTGATCAATTATGCCATTAATCCAATTTTTTGGCAACGTATTAAATTCACATAATTATAACTTGACTAAACAAACAAAATATTCTCCTGTGCGAACCAATACGAACGAACGAGAAAGACCCGCATGTGCAGCGGGCCTGATTAATACCTGACTGTTTGCCTGCATTGATTTGTCTATAAACGACCGCTCATGGGGCAAAAATCCTGGCCAGCCACTCAACGGCCGACTTCGTCCCTTCTTTCACCAGCCGCCCCAGCGTTTGGCCCGCGCTGCTCACGTAGTTGACCATCTCGCGCGGCGCCGCCGCCTGCACCTGTGTACCCATCACCGCGATCTCCATCTGCCCCTTGTCCAACTTTTTGATGTAAAACGTCTGCGGCTGCTGCTCCGGCGTTCCGCTCACCTTGTGGATGCCGCGCTCTGCTGTCTGCAGCCCCAACGCCACACCGATCAACAGGATCACTACCATCCCCGCCAGCTTCACCGTCACGTTCATGCCTCTTCACCTCTTGGCAGGCTCGCTGGTCAGCGGTTTTCCCACCTTTTCCGCCTGCCAGTAGTATTCGGCGAACACGTCTGCCAGCGCTTCCGCCGTGTTCAACGACTCCTGCAGCGTATTGCTGGTTCCGCCGATTTCCATTAAAAGGCTTCCCGGTGAGATGGACTGGTTATACTCGCCATGGTCGGTTTTCGCCCCTTTTTCCATGACGCCGCGGGACAGGCCGGGATACATCTTTTCCATCAGGTGGTGCAGTTCGGTGGCAAACTGCTCGTTTTTCTCGTAGTTTTTGTTTCGCTTCCCGATGATCATCAAGACGCGGGCATAGGTCTTGCCGTTGATGGTGACGGTGGTTTTGCTGCGCGGCGCAGTGTCGCGGTGCAGGTCAAAGAAGTAATACAGCTCCCGGTTCCGCTGCGTCGCCGCCTTGACCGCCCGCAGCGATTCGGCGTAGGAGAGGGCGTAGTCCAATTTTTTGTCCAACAGCTTTTGGTAGATGTCTTCCTCATTGTACTCCGTGCCGATGCCTCGTTCGTTCAGCGCTTCCGCCAGCCGCTTGCTGACCAGCGAGATGTTGCGCTTAGGGTGGTCCACCGATGTCCCGACGGGCTTTGTTTCACTGTACCAGGACTCGCGGTTGTGGGTGCTGTAGACGTAGACAATTTTCCTGCCGCCGGTGGTCGGGTTGGGCTGCGGTGCCGCCTTGTTCTCCTCCGGCTTCGGCTGTGCATCGTTTGCTGCCGTTTCACCGGTATTGCCAGACGGCGCCGCATCGTTCACCTGATGCGGATAGGCGGGGTATTCCACGTACAGGTCGGCCAGCGTGGAGTCCCTGCCGGCGACGACAAAGCGGGCGTCATCCGCTGTCAGCATGCCGGGCAGCTCCCTTCCCAGCAGGCTGCGCAGGTCACCAGGCTGGATGCCGGTGGCCACCTGAAACAAAAAACCGGATATGCTGTTGACGCCTCGCTCTGTAGAGGCCTGTACCGTCTGTGTCAGCGTGGGAATCTCCTGTCCCATCCATGTGAGCAAAGCCAGGCTGGACACGCGGGTCGCCGCCTGCTGCACAGCCGACGAGGCGATCATGACGCGGTTGCCGTGCATCGCCATCACACTGGTGACGATGAACAGGAAGGCCGTGATAATGGAAAGCGCGACAAATTGGCGCTGAATCAGGGTTGCCATCTGTCTCCCTCCTCATGCTGTTTGCATTGACAGCGGACTTAGCAATCGCCGAACGCTTGTCTATGCTTTAGCCTATGAGCGTCATAGAGACGATAGAACCCTTTTCTACCTTTTCTCTCACCGCTAGTTTTTCCGTCTGCGGTGTCAGTGAGGAGCGCTCACCGGCAGACGGCCAGGACGGCAGCCATCAGTGGGTGTAGGCCGCGCTGTTCTTACTGTTGACGGCACGGTGGAGCGCCTGGTTCAACCCGGTAGCGAGCACGTTGGCCACCCCTTCGATAAAGTCGTCCACTTCCTTGGGTGTCACCACCAGGTCTTGTCCCAGCGGCCGCAGCACCTCGTGAATGAGCTGCCGTTTTTCCTCCTCGGGCAGCGACCCCACCAGGCCCAGAAACGTCTTGCGCGCCTCCATGTCGGGCAGATCATCTTCCGTATACGGCTCTTTCCGCTCCGGCAGACTGCTCATCGCCAGCTTGTTGGCGGGCCGGTTGCTCTCCTTCATTGACTGGCCGAAGTGGCCGAGCAGATAGGTGATGGCGTCGTTGACAATCGTGGAGGCAAACACGACCGTCGGCACGCCGATCGCGATCACCGGAATGCCCAACGTCTTTTCGTCAATTGCCTTCCGCTTGTTGCCGACGCCGGAGCCGGGATGAATTCCCGTATCAGAAATCTGGATCGTGGTGTTGACACGGTGCAGCGCACGGGAGGCCAGCGCGTCGACGCAGATGACGAAGTCGGGTTTGCTCTTTTCCACCACCCCAAAGATAATCTCGCTCGTCTCGATGCCGGTGATCCCCAGCACCCCCGGCGAGAGGGCGCTCACTTCGCGGTACCCGTCTTCCACAGTCTCGGGAGCGAGCGTAAACAAATGACGGGTGACGAGCAGGTTTTCCACCACCATCGGTCCCAGCGCGTCCGGCGTCACATTCCAGTTGCCGAGGCCGACGACGAGCGCCTTCTTTTCTTCCGTAATTCCCAGTTCGCTGAGAAACCGGGCAAATTCACGGGCGAACCGCTGGGCTACCCGTTCTTCGACGGCCGTGTCGTTGTTGCGCAGCTTCGGCACTTCGATGGTGATGTAGTGGCCAGGCAGCTTGCCAATCTGCCTGCCCGCTTCCTCGTTTTCCACAGCCAGGCGCGTTACCTTGATCCCCTCTTCCGAATCGTCCGTCTCGATCCTGACACCGGGGATCTGGCCGCCTTGCTGCTGCTGGGCCAGTTCATGTGCTTCGAGGGCCAGGTCGGTCCGGATGGAATAACCGGACAAATCGAGATTGTGCTCCATCTGTACTTGCTCCCTTCTCCATTTTGTTCCTGCTGTTAGGTTGCTTGAAACCCCGTTTTTTATTCCGAATCCTTTCTTGCAAATGGCAAGTCTGCGTGCTAGAATAAGTTTTGTTGTATTTCCTGCATGCCTATGGTCGTCTAAGGAGGTGACACACATGCCAAACATTAAATCCGCGATCAAGCGCACCAAACAAATCGAAAAGCGCCGCGCACAACGCGCTTCTCAAAAGTCCGACCTGCGTACTGCAATGAAGAACTTTGAGAAAGCGGTCGCTGCTTCCGATGTCGAACTGGCGAAATCCACTCTTCTGGTGGCTGTGAAAAAGCTGGACAAGGCCGCTACGAAAGGTCTCATTCATAAAAACGCAGCAAACCGTCAAAAGTCCCGCTTGATGAAAAAGTTCAACGCTCTGACCGCTCCGGTAGCGTAAGAGTAATCGGTACATCAGAAAAACCCGCGAACACCTGGTTCACGGGTTTTTTGCTTTGGTCCGTTCCTCGTAGACGCGCGTCATGAACAGTTCCAGGGCCAGCCGCTTGTCCACCTGTCCGGACTTCATCCGGTAGTCTTCCTCGGCCAATACGGCCAACAGCCTTCGCAGCGCCGCTTCGGAAAAGTGACGCGCTTGTTCCATCGCTTTTTTTACCGCGTACGGATGCACTTTCAGCATGCCGGCCAACTGCTGCTGCGAATACCCCCGCGGCGCCCACTGCCGCACGTGCAGCAGCAAGCGGAACTGCCTGGCCAGCAGCGCCACGAGGCGAATTGGTTCTTCGCCCGTTTTCAGACAGTCGTACAGCATCCGCAGGCCTTTGTCCAGCCTGCCTGCGGCGGTATGCTCAATCAGGGCAAACACGTCTTGTTCCAGCGTGCGCGAGGCCAGCGTTTCGATCACCTCATCCGTGATGACCGCTCCGCTCCCCCCCACAAACAACGCCATCTTTTCCAGCTCTTTGTCCAGCAGGCGCAGGTCGCCTCCTGCGCGCTCCACCAGCTTCACTGCCTGCGGCCGCTCAATGACAGCGTGGTACTTCTCCGCCTGACGCTCCACCCACGCGTACAGATCGGCGTCTCGCAGCGGCTGAAACGGTATCACTTTGGCCTTTTGGTGAAGGATCTTGACCAGTTTTTTTCGCTCGTCCAGCTTGTCCGCCTCCGTATGCAGCACGAGCGAAGTGTAGGTCGGCGGCTGCTCCAGATAGGCAAGCAGCGCGTCGGGATCGCTCTCTACCTTCGTCGCCGGCTTGCTGCCGGTCAAAAAGTACGCCTGCCGGGCAATCACCAGGCGATGTTCCCCCAGAAACGGCAGCGTCTCCGCATCCTGGACGATCTCGGCGAGCGGTGTTTCCGTGCAGTCGTACACGCTCAGGTTCAAATCGGCGAAGGCCGGGTCAATCATCTCCCGGCGGGCCGCCGCGAGAAACTCTTCGGCGAGAAAGGACTCCGGGCCGTACAGAACATACACCGGCGCAAACTGCTTCTGTCTGATCTCCCGGATGGCCGAAAGCAGCGGCATGGCTTCTCCTCCTCCTTCGTATTCCTGGGTTATTATAGCACAGATGCGCGCAACGGGCACCGCGGATGTCTCGATCACCGGCATGGGCGGACAAAGGCCCGTTTTTTCTCAAGGCGACGCGCTCCTGCAGAGCGAAACGAAAAACCGCAGCCTGGATCGCTGCGGTTTTTCATATGGGCACCTCTATGTAAACGTTCTGGGAGAAGTCCCGGGATGCCTTCTCCTGAAACGGTAAGCAGGGGGTGCTGGATACTGCAATATACGCAGTTCCTTCCCTGCCGGTGCCGGTCCAATTGCAAAAAGCGCGTTTGTCACGAACGCACGAACACTGCACACGCAAAGGGGGGCGTCAGTCTCTGTCGCGCGATTTCCCTCTGTTGCCGCCGGACTTGTCGTCATCATCTTCGTCGCGGTCGTCGTCATCACGCACTTTTTTTTCGTTTCTGTCCGACTTGCTGTCGTCCTTTTCTTCCAGGCCAATCGGAAACACCGGCTTTTCTTCCTGCGGATCGATGACTGGCCTTACGGGCGGTTTGGGTTCCACCTGCTTTTTCGGTTGGACGGTTTGCTTTGCAGGTGGCGTTTTAGTTTCTGTCTTGGTCTTTTGCTCTTTTTTCTCTGTCGTCTGCGATTTTACCTTCTTCGCCGGTTTCGTCTGCTGCTCCCCCGTTGTTGTTACTGATGATGAATGAGTGCTCTTTGGGGGCACAGGCGGACCAAACACGGCAGGCGCCACCTCAGGCGTTTCTTCGCCAGCCGTCGAACCTTGCTGGTAATCGTCCGAGTTCTGCTGCTGATCGCTGCTGCCCATAAAGAGCAGAAATACGAGCAGACAGGCGGCAACTGCACCGCTTCCGATCCGGGCCATCCAGACGTACGCCCGCCGCCACTTCGACGATTTCTCGGTGGCAGACGCCGCCTGCTTCACCTCCAGCTTGGGCAGAGATTCCCGCTTAGGGGATGATGCTTCTGCCGGCCGGACCGATTCTGACTCCAACTGCGGTAGGATCGCGTCCACCAGGCTGTATGGTGGTGTGACAGGGGGAAGTTGTTCCAACTGCTCAGAGACTCGTTTCAAACGGTCGTACGCAAGCTGCAGATCGGGATTGTTCCGGAGCATGGCAAACAGCTTTTCCCGCTCTTCCGGTGAGAGGTCCCCATCCATATCCCGCTGCATCCACTCCCAGACTTCTTCATCTATCATCTACCGATCCCCCCTTTCTGATAGTCGTGCAACAACTCCTGCAGTTGTTGTCTGGCCCGAAACAAATACGACTTGACCGTATTCAGCGGCAGATCCAATGTCTCGGCAATCTCTTGGTAGGACAAATCCTCAAGATAGCGGAGCACCACCACCATGCGGTACTGATTGGGCAGTTTTTTGATCGCCTGCTGAATATCGCTCGACAAACTGGTGAGAAGGATTTCATCTTCTACGTTGTTTCGATCAGGGATGATGAGCTCATGCTCGTCAATCGAGACCGTTTCCTTCATGGCGCGAAATTTATCCATGCAAACGTTGTTGACGATCCGTTGCACCCATGTGGAAAACCTTGCCTTTTCCTGGTACGTGTCCAGCTTTCGATAAATCCGGATCAACGCTTCCTGGGAGGCATCGAGAGCGTCCTGTTCATTTCCTAGGATATAATAAGCGCTGCGGTAAACAGAGGCCTCAATCGATCGGAGCAGCTCGACAAGCGCGTCGTGATCCCCGGCTTGCGCCATCCTGATCAGCTCTGCCTCTCGCATAATCTCCTCTCCCTCCTACAGACGGGGCGCTGCTGAAAAAGGTTGCAAGCATTTATGTATCGGTAATTTGCGTTTGCCAGTGCACCGCTCCCCTGCGTATGACCAGGGTGACTGCCCCATGCAGATCCGTTCGGTAAACATTTGCCCCTGTATCCATCAAACGCTTGACCACGACGGGCGAGGGATGCCCGTAGCGGTTGTTTCGGCCGGCCGAAATGACGGCGGCTCGCGGTTTTGCTGCGGCCAGAAAAGCGGGAGAGCTGGATGTGCTGCTGCCGTGATGCGCCACTTTCAATACATCGACGGGCGACAGCAGGCTGCGGGCAAGCAGCCGCTCTTCCCCTGACCGTTCAATATCGCCAGTAAACAAAACAGTCGTGCCATAAGCGGTAAGACGAAGCACGACAGAAGCATCGTTGCCCGTATGTGTCAAATCTCCGTCCGGGTGAAGCCAGGCCCACTCCACACCGGGTACATCCGTCCATGTCTGCCCAGGCCTTCCGGTCAGGACAGGTACGCGTTTTGCGCGGAAACGTTCGAGAATCGCGGCTTCCTCGTCACGGGGAGGTGAACCGTTGACAAGCACCGAGCCAAATGTAAAGTGCGGCACCAGCGCTGCCATCCCTCCGATGTGGTCGTGATCCCCGTGCGTCATTACCACATGGTCGATCCGTTCGATCCCCCGCGCTCGCAAAAAAGGCAACACGACGTCTTTCCCCACATCAAACGGATCACGTCGCTCCCGCCAGGATTCCCTGGCTGGGTACCGGGGTGTTCCACCCGCATCTATTAAGTATACCTTCTTTTTACCAACTTCGACAACGATAGAATCTCCTTGATCGACGTCAAGAAACGTGATCCGCACTTCGTCCCCGCCGGCGAACGGCTGTCTCGCGGCCACGAGCAGCAACAGAAAAAGGCCCGCATACAGCCAGCGGTCCCTCGGACGATGGTAGCCTCGCCACCACAATACAGGCAGTGCCGCGAGAAAAAGCCCGTACAGCACGATCCACCACCACTGGGGATGCGGCCAATGGGAAAACGGCACGGTCTGCGCCTCCAGCCAAAACAGCGGCCCGTGCAGCCAGTCCAGCAGCGCGGAAGCCAGCCGGGCGGGCAGCACGGCCAGCGCCGGGTGAATCAGTCCGAGCAATAGCGCGAGGTAGCCTGCAGGCAGCACCACCATTGAAAGCAGCGGCACGGCCAGCAGGTTGACCAGCCAGGAGAGCGGTGAAAACTGATGAAAATGGTAAATGAGAAACGGGAACGAGACAGCCTGCGCGGCAAAGGTGACGGCCAACGACGTGCGCAGCCACTCGGGCCCCCGCGTGAAAAACTGGCGGCCGACGGGCACGAGCACAATCAGCCCCAGTGTCACGCCAAACGAGAGCTGGAACCCCAGGTGCCACAAGTAGTACGGATTGAACGCCAGCATCAACAGCAGCGCCCACCCCCACACCTGCCTTCCCTCCGTCTGCCGGGCTCCAGCCTGACAGAGCAGGCCGATCGCTCCCATGATGCCGGCGCGCACCGCGGAGGCACTGGCCCCCACGATTAGGACATAGCCGACAAGCAGCACTGTCGTCAGCACCAGGGCCGTCCGGCGCGGCATCCCCGCCCGCTCTGCGATCCACACGAACATCCCGCTCACCAGCGTCACGTGCAGCCCGGAAATGGCCAGCACGTGACTCAAGCCAAGGTTGTCGTACATCTCTTCCGTTGCCGGCGACACCCCGTCCGTGATGCCCAACAGCAGCGATTGCATGTAACCGGCTGCTTCCTGGTCTGGAAACAGCAGGGCAATGCGGTCGGCAGCTGTCGTCTGCCACCGCCGAAACAGCATCATTACACCCGACTCGGCCGGCTCCATCCGGACGTCGCCGTACTCCGCTTCCGCCACGATACGCACGCCCTGCCACCGCAGATAGCGGGCGTAGTCAAACGCATGGGGGTTGCGGGCCGACGACGGCAGCGACAGCCGGACCGTAGCCGACAGGCGGCTGCCCTGCATCCACCGTTCCACCTCATGCGCTTCCGGCTCTCGGGACAAGCGGACCCGCAGGGCGATCCTCTCCGCTGTCGCCATGTCGGTCATCTGCCGCCCGGTTTTCCCCCATGTTTCGACCGACAGAAAAAACCGGGCCGTATCGCCGTCGCGCTTCACTGGCGAATCAATGACACCGGCGACCGCGATCGACTCGCCGTCCTCCGCCAACGGCAGCAGCGTCGAACGCTGGAGATAGTCGTACCCTTGAAAGTAAAGTCCTGCTAGAATACAAATGAGAGAATGATAAAGCATCCGCGTGCGATGCGGGCGGTGCAGAAAGAGGCACACTGCCGACGCAGCGGCGGCTAATAGTGCCAGCCAGGCGGTTTGCAGGCAGGCCCCCGCCAGCAGCCCGCAGACTGCCGCAAGGCTCACGGTAAAAACACTCACCAACGACACCCCCGTGTCACGTGTCTGAGACATCGAGTGTACACAAGGGGGATGGGACAAAAAAACAGTGCAAAAAAAGCGTGCCAGCAATAACAGACCCGCATGGTTCGCTCAGAGGGAGGACAGTCATGACGAGGAAAAGTTGGGATGAATACTTCCTGGACATTGCCGAGCAGGTGTCAGCCCGTTCCACGTGCAACAGACTTCACGTCGGCTGCGTTATCGTGAAGGACAAGCACATCATCGCCACCGGCTACAACGGTTCCATCCACGGACACGATCACTGCGAAGACGCAGGCTGTCTTCTGGGAGACGACAACCGCTGCCATCGGACGATCCATGCTGAGACAAACGCCTGCCTGCACGCAGACCGGGACAGCCTCAAGGGTGCCACCGCCTACGTGACGCATGAACCGTGCGAAAACTGCTCCAAAATCCTGGCCCAGGTTGGCATCAAGCGAATTGTCTACCGCCATGCCTACCCAAACAAATGGAACCGGTACTTTCTCAAGGATCTGGAAGTCGTCCACATGCCGCCGCAACCGGTGCAGAGTAATTGACGCTCGTGGATGAAGCGAGGCATTTCCCGCCCCAAGCTCCCGTCCGAAAAACCGGGCGGCGTACACGACCTGCCCGTTTTCAATCACGCGTGGTGTCTGAGTCACGGTACCCTCGGGGACTGCACTTGCTACGGAGTCAGCTTGGGCATTCGGAGCGATTGCGTTGACCGTCAATCCATGATAGAGTTAGCTAGAGCAATCAGTGAGAGGAAGAGTCATTTCATATGTGTGGAATCGTATCAATCTACAACAAGCGCCAAGCGCCCGTCGCCCAAGAGACGATCGGCGCGATGACGCGTGTCATCCTGCACCGCGGTCCAGACGATGATGGCTTTCACCTGGAAGACAACATCGCCCTGGGCTTTCGTCGTTTGAGCATCATTGACGTGGAAGGCGGCCATCAACCGCTGTTCAACGAGACGCGTGACATCTGGATTATCGGCAACGGCGAAATCTACAACTACAAGGAACTGCAGCACTGGTTGAAGGGGTGCGGACACGTTTTCCATACCGATTCCGATATCGAAACCATTCTGCACCTGTACGAAGAGGTGGGAATGGATGCACCGAAACACCTGCGCGGGATGTTTGGTTTCACCATCTGGGACTCCCGTAACAAGCGGCTTTTCGGCGCACGCGACCACTTCGGCATTAAGCCGCTCTACTACGTGGAGACGAATGACGCGATCGCCGTGGGCAGCGAGATCAAGAGCCTCCTGGAACTGCCCGGAGTCAGCAGGGAAGTAAACCACACCGCGTTTTATCATTACTTGACGTTTCAATACGTGCCCGATCCGGAAACGATGTACCAGGGCATCTACCGCATCCCGCCCGCCCACTCGTTCGTGATTGAGAACGACCAGATTCGACTGCAGCGCTACTGGGATGTCGAGTTCAAGCCGGACGAAAGCAAGCCGTTCTCCTACTTTGTGGAAGGCACGCGCAGCATTCTGCTCGAATCCGTCGACAAACACCGCGTCAGCGAGGTACCGCGCGGCGCATTTCTGTCCAGCGGCGTCGACTCCAGCAGCATTGTCGGCATGCTGCGTACGTTTGAACCGGTGAAGACGTTCTCCGTCGGCTCTGACATCCCCGGTTACAGCGAGCTGGATTACGCCCGCCGTACCGCCCAATATCTCGGCACCGAACACCACGAACTGGTCGTCAACGCGCAGCGCTACATGGACGAACTTCCCCGTCTCGTCTGGCACCAGGACGAACCGGTGGCCGACCCGTCCGCCATCCTTCTCTATTTCGTCGCGCAGATGGCCAGCGAACACGTCACTGTGGTGCTCTCCGGAGAAGGCGCCGACGAATTTTTCGGCGGCTACAACATCTACCGCGAACCGCACTCGCTGCGCATGTTCTCCCGGATGCCCGGCTGGATGCGCCATTCCATCCGCTATCTTGCAGAAAAGCTGCCGGAACAGGTCAAGGGCAAAAACTTCCTGATCCGCGGTTCGAAGACGGTGGAAGAACGCTTCTTTGGCAACGCCCTGATCTTTACCGAAGAGATGAAGGAACGAGTCGTCATGGCCGACATTCGCCGCTCCGAGGAGTACCGTTCCCCGTGGACGGTCACGGAAGAGATCTACAAACGGGCGAGTGCGTACGACGACGTCACCAAAATGCAGTACCTGGACATTCACACCTGGCTGCGCGGCAACATCCTGATGAAAGCGGACAAGATGACGATGGCCAACTCGCTGGAGCTGCGCGTTCCGTTCATCGATGTCAAGGTGTTCGAATTTGCCGCAACCATCCCGACCAAGTACAAGATCGCCAACGGCACCACCAAGCACGTGCTTCGTGAAGCGATGAAAGATTTTCTCCCGCCGGAAATCAAGACGCGCAAAAAGCTGGGCTTTCCTGTGCCGACGCGCCACTGGCTGAAAAACCACTTTTACAAGTGGGCCAAGGAGATCATCTTCGAATCCAAGGTGGACGATTTGATCAACAAGGCGTACGTTCTGTACATGCTGGATGAGCATCGCGAAGGCAACGCCGACTACAGCCGCAAAATCTGGACGATTTTGATCTTCATGCTGTGGCATCAGATCTTTATCGAGCAGAAATACAACTTTGGACCGTATGTCAGCCCCAGCGTGGAAATTCGCCGCAAAAAAGAATCGCTGCAAAACTTGGGATAACACCAACACCTGACCAAACGGCTTCGCCCAAAGATGCTTCGGGCGGGGCCGTTTTTCAATGGTTTGCATATCATTTGCACACCCCTGCTGTCTTTTTGTAGCATCCGGATAGAGAGCCTTATGACGCCTTCACGGCATGCCGGACGAGACGCAAGGGGGTTTTTTTATGCTTTACGAATGGTGGGAACGATACCGGCGCATCGCGATCGCCGCAGCCGTCATCCTGTTTGTGGGCATCAGCATCTGGCTGTACCATGCGCAGCAGGCTGGGACGACAGCGGACCTGCCGCTGCAGGAAGCGTTTGCCTCTGTCGGGGACGGCCAATCTGCATCGGGCGAAACGTCCGCTTCGGTCGAGCCGCCTTCTACTGCCGGTACACAACAACACTTGTCCGATCCACCAGGCGCGGTCGGGGCCGTTCCTGCTCCTCGGCAGGACGTGGCACATCAGGGGCAGCCGCGCGATACAGGCGCTCCTCCCCTGTTCGTGGACGTCAAAGGTAAGGTAAAGCAGCCCGGGCTGTACCAGTTTGAGGCCGGGGCTCGGGTCGCCGACGCCATTGCCCGGGCAGGAGGACCCGCGCCGGATGCCGACGTGGAGCAGATCAATCTGGCCGAACCGCTGACGGACGGCAGCGCTGTCCTGGTGCCGGCCAAAGGCAGTCCGGCCTCTCCCTGCGGCCAGGCGGCGGCCCACTCCGCAATCGTGGAAACAGTGGGAACGGGCAGTTCGCTCGGCAGCGCAGCCGCGGGGAGTTCGACCGGCGCTTCCGGGGGCGGAAAAGCTGGCGGCGCACAGCCCGTCAATCTCAATACTGCCAGTCTGGAAGAATTAATGACGCTGCCCGGAATTGGCGAAGCGCGGGCCAAGGCAATCCTGGCCTACCGGACAGAACACGGAGCGTTCCGTTCGCCGGAGGAATTGAAACGAATCAGCGGCATCGGCGACAAGATGTACCAGCGCCTGAAGGATCACATCCGCGTCCGCTAGTGATGGTCATGTTCCGTCTCCTGTACACATACAATGGGGAGAGAACCAGCGAGGGAGGAATGGACATGGACAGGATCGGGTTTATCGGCACGGGCAACATGGGCAGCATGCTGATCGAAGCCCTGCTCGCGGCCAAAGCCCTGTCTCCCGGCCAGATCATTGCGAGCAATCGCACCCCCGCCAAAGCGGAATGGTTGGCCGAACGTCACCCCGGACTGACCGTAGCTGCCAGCAACGCCGACGTTGCCCGCGGTGCCCGTGTGCTGCTGCTGTGCGTCAAACCGTTCGAATACAGGCAAGTATTGGAACAGACTCTTCCGGCACTTACGCCGGAACACACCCTGCTGACGATCACCAGCCCCGTCAGTTTGAAACAGCTGGAATCGCTCGTCCCCTGCGCCGTTGCCCGTATGGTGCCCAGCATTACGAATGCAGCCGGCAGCGGCGTCAGCCTGTTTGAATTTGGGTCAAGAATCGACAGTGACACGCGGGAAGGCATACTGGACCTCTTCTCCCAGATCAGCAATCCGGTGGAAGTGGCGGAGCCGTTTTTGCGCATCGCGTCCGACATCGCCAGCTGCGGCCCAGCCTTTGTCAGCTATATCCTGCGCGAGATGATCAATGCCGCCGTCGAAAAAACCGGCATCTCCGAAGAAGCCGCCGCTTATCTGACGTCTCAGATGCTCATTGGCATGGCCGACCTGTTGAAACAGGAGATGTTTACCCTGTCCGCGCTGCAGGAGCGGGTCTGCGTACCGGGCGGCATCACCGGCGAAGGGCTGATCCCCCTGCGCGAAGCCGTGCCTGGCATGTTTCGGCAGGTGTTTGAACGCACGCACGCCAAATTTGCCGAAGATCGCGAGCACATGGCCCGCCATCTTGAGACGCCGCCCGACTGACACCAAATAAAAGGCGCGTTCCCTGCCGGAACGCGCCTCATTTGGTTGATGCAATTGTCTCCTGTATCTTTTACTGCCGATTAAAACGTGCTCAATCGATGCGGATTTGTTACTTGACCACGATGTTGACCAGTTTGCCAGGGACAGCAATCACTTTTACGATCGTTTTGCCGCTGGTCAGCTCCTTGATCGTCTCGTTGCTGACGGCCAATTCTTCCATCTGCTCTTTGGTCGCGTCGGCCGGGATGCGCAGTTTTTCCCTGTTTTTGCCGTTGATCTGCAGCACGATTTCCACTTCGTCTTCCACCAGTTTGGATTCATCGTACTCCGGCCACGGTTCGTACGCAATCGTATCGGTGTGGCCCAGTTTTTCCCACAGTTCTTCGCCGATGTGCGGGCAAATGGGCGACAGCAGCTTGACGAAGCCTTCCATGTATTTCTTCGGCAGCACGTCCGCCCGGTAGGCTTCGTTGATGAAGATCATCAACTGGGAGATGCCCGTGTTGAAGCGGAGCGCCTCGTAATCTTCCGTCACCTTTTTCACGGTTTGGTGGTATACGCGCTCCAGTGCGGCCGACTCGCAGTTATCCTTGATTTTTTCATTCAAGCGGCCGTTGTCGTCAACGAACAAGCGCCATACGCGGTCGAGGAAACGGCGCGCTCCGTCAAGCCCTTTGGTGGACCAGGCGATGGAGGCGTCCAGCGGCCCCATGAACATTTCGTAAAGGCGGAGCGTGTCGGCGCCGTGGCTTTGCACGATCTCGTCCGGATTGACCACGTTTCCTTTGGACTTGCTCATCTTTTCGTTGTTCTCGCCGAGGATCATGCCCTGGTTGAACAGCTTCTGGAACGGTTCTTTCGTCGGCACGACACCGATGTCGTACAGGAACTTGTGCCAGAAGCGGGCGTAGAGCAGGTGGAGAACGGCGTGTTCCGCACCGCCGATGTAAATGTCAACGGGCAGCCATTCCTTCAGCTTTTCCGGGTCGGCCAACTGCTGGTCGTTGTGCGGATCGATATAGCGCAGGTAGTACCAGCAGCTTCCCGCCCACTGCGGCATCGTATTGGTCTCGCGGCGTCCCTTCAATCCTGTTTCCTTGTCGACGACGTTGACCCATTCCGTGATGTTGGCAAGCGGCGATTCGCCCGTGCCGGACGGTTTGATCTCCTTGGTCTTTGGCAGGACGACGGGGAGTTCTTCTTCCGGCACCACTTTCATCGTACCGTCTTCCAGGTGGATAATCGGAATCGGCTCACCCCAGTAGCGCTGACGGCTGAATAGCCAATCGCGCAGGCGATAGGAGACTTTGCGCGCTCCCTTGCCGTTTTCCTCCAGCCATTCGATCATCTTGTTGATCGCCTGCTCCTTGTTCAACCCGTTCAGGAATCCGGAATTGACGTGCTCGCCGTCGCCGGTATAGGGCGCTTTGGTCACGTCTCCGCCGACGATCACTTCCTTGATCGGCAGGCCAAACGCCTGGGCAAACTCGTAGTCGCGCTCATCGTGTGCCGGTACTGCCATGATGGCACCTGTACCGTAGCTGACCAGCACGTAATCGGCGATCCAGATCGGCAGCCGCTCCCCGTTTACCGGATTGATCGCGTACGCGCCGGTAAACACCCCGGTTTTTTCCTTGGCCAGGTCGGTGCGCTCCAGATCGCTCTTCCGTTTGGTCTGCTCCAGGTACGCATCCACCGCCTGCTTCTGTTCCGGCGTCGTGATGGTGTTCACCAGCTTGTGCTCCGGCGCGAGCACCACATAGGTGGCACCAAACAGCGTATCCGGGCGGGTGGTGAAGACGGTGATGGTCTCGTCGTGACCCTCGATTCCAAAGACGACTTCCGCCCCTTCCGAACGGCCGATCCAGTTGCGCTGCATCTCCTTGATGCTTTCCGGCCAATCCAGTTCTTCCAGGTCTTCCAGCAGGCGGTCAGCGTAAGCCGTAATCTTCAGCACCCACTGCTTCATCGGGCGGCGTTCCACCGGGTGGCCGCCGCGCTCGCTCTTCCCGTCGATGACTTCCTCGTTGGCCAGCACAGTTCCCAACGCAGGGCACCAGTTTACCGGCACTTCATCAATGTAGGCCAGTCCATGCTCGTAGAGCTTCGTAAAGATCCACTGGGTCCATTTGTAGTAGGCCGGGTCGGTCGTGTTTACCTCGCGATCCCAGTCGTAGGAAAAGCCCAGGGATTTGATCTGCCGGCGGAAGTTGTCGATGTTGCGCTGCGTAAACTCCGCCGGATCGTTTCCGGTGTCGAGCGCATACTGTTCGGCCGGCAGGCCAAAAGCGTCCCATCCCATCGGATGGAGAACGTTGTAGCCCTGCATCCGTTTCATCCGGGACAGGATGTCAGTAGCCGTATAGCCCTCTGGATGGCCGACGTGCAGTCCTGCGCCGGACGGATACGGAAACATGTCGAGCGCGTAAAACTTCTTCTTGTTCTTGTCTTCCAGGGTTTTAAACGTTTTGTTCTTCTCCCAGTAGTCCTGCCACTTTTTTTCGATCTCCTGATGATTGAAAACCATTGTGTCGCACTCCCATCGTAAAAAGATGACAAAAATAAGAAAACCTCCCGCCCCTGGCGCACTGCCGAAAGGGACGAGAGGATTATGCACTCCCGCGGTACCACCCTACTTGATGAACGTATCGTTCACCCGCTTGTTGTCCCTATCGCGGACGAGACGCTCCTCCTTACGCAGCCGGCGAAACCAGCCTGCCTTCGGGCGGAGTGCTTCGAGGCGAGTTCGGAAAGTCCCAGGTTGACTCGCACCTGCCGTCAACTCTCTGATGCCATGGGAGCCTTTCGTACTACTCCTCTTCAACGCATACTCATGTTTGCGGTTGTATTCCGATTATAGACAATCCGTACCAACCGTGTCAACGCTCGGGTCGACGCGCGGCAAAAAACAGCCGTTCGCTGGTTTCGTGCGGCGGAAGACCGGTAAAATCGGCCGTGATCTCCACGTCGACAAACCCCGCGTCCGCCAGCCAGCGCAACAGCTGAACCGGCTGGTACGCACGCTGCCAGTGCTCCTCCTCCACACGCTGGTACAGCCCGTCCGGTTGGCGCAGGAAAAAGGTGAGCTGGTGCTCCACCTCCAGCCGAATCGGGTCGCAGAAACATTGCCAAATGTACGAAACTTCGTCATCCACCAGCGTAAACGTCTGATTGCCGAACACGTGCAGCATCTTGTAGGGGCTGTGAACGTCAAACAAAAACGTGCCGCCGGGATTCAGATGCTGATAGACACGTTCAAACGTCAGCTTGACGTCTTCCTCTTCCGTCAGATAGCTGAGCGAATCGCACAGGGAAATGACGGCGTCGGCAGCGGGCAGATCCAACTCCCGCATGTCCTGCTCCACCCAGGTGATTTGAACCTGCTCCCGCCTCATTTTGTCATAAGCCACCGCCAGCATCTCCGCCGAGAGATCCACCCCCGTCACCCGGTAACCGCGTTTGGCGAGCGGAATGGCGATGCTGCCCGTTCCGCAGCCAAGGTCGATTACCTGCCGGGGTTTTTCCCGCTTTTCCCAGACCCGCTCCAGCCAATCCAGCCACTGATCGTAGGGGGAATCGGCCATCAGCTTATCGTAGACGGACGCCAAATGCGCGTACGCCATCGCCGTCAGCCCTGCTCTCCAAAGGAGACTGCCGGTGCGTCTCCCCAGAGCCGCTCCAGATTGTAAAACTCCCGTTCTTCGCGGTGAAACACGTGAATGACCACGTCTTCCAGGTCAATCAGCACCCAGCGTCCCTCGTCCGCCCCCTCGATGCCGCGGACGTTGTAGCCGTGTTTGTGCGCCTGGTCGCGAATCTCGTTGACGATTGCCTGAACCTGGCGCTCGTTGTTGCCGTGGCAGATCACGAAATAGTCGGCGATCACGGACTGTTTGCTGATGTCCAAAACGATCAGGTTTTCCGCCTTTTTCTCTTCCGCAGCTTTTACCACCAGGCGTGCCAGATCTTCCACCGTTTTAACCATCAAACTCCTCCTTGTGCATCCCTGCGGGATACGAGATCGTTGTATGCCAAGAGCGTCAACGGATACACCGTTTTCCGCTTTTCGATCAAATGCTGGATCGTGCCCCCGAGCGCGCACGCCAGCGCTTCGTCCAAATCCTGCTCGGCCAGGGCGCGAATCATCTCCACCCCGGGGAAATCCCGGTTTGGTTCTATATAGTCTGCCACACAGACCACCTTTTCTAACAGACTCATCCCCGGACGACCGGTCGTGTGGTACCGGACGGCCTGCAAAATCTCCGGATCGCTCACGCCGAGCTCCGTCTGGATGACGATGGCACCGGCAAATGCGTGCCACAGCTCTTTTTCCCCTTCCAGAAGCTCGCGCGGCATGTCGTGGCGGACGAGGATGTCGCGCATTTTCTCCACCGGCCAGCATTTGCAGTAGTCGTGCAGGTAGCCGGCCAGCTCCGCCTTGTCCGGATCGGCGCCAAAGCGCTCCGCGAGCCGCCTCGCCGACTCCGCCACGCCCAGGGTGTGGCGGTACCGCTTGTCATGCATTTGGGCGCGCACCTTCGCGAGCAGCGCCTCCCGATCAACCAGTCCGTACATATAACCCGTGCTCCTTTATATAACGCTCTACTGCCGGCGGGACGAGGTAGCGGATACTTCTGCCCGCCGCCACTTTTTCCCGAATCAGCGAGGACGAGATGTCCCAGGACGGCATCTCGACGAAGCTGACATACGCTTCGTGCGCCTGTCGGTCCAGCCGTGTCCCCGGCCGCGCCAGCCCGATAAACCGGACCAGCCGGATCAGCTCGGCAAAACGATGCCACTTGGGCAAAAGCTCCACCATGTCGGCCCCGACGATAAACGAAAAGCGGCAGTCTGGATACGCGGTGACCAATTGACGCATCGTGTCGTAGGTGTAGGATGGCCCGTCTCGCCGCAGTTCCACGTCGGTCACGCGAAAGGCCGGATGGTCCGCGACAGCCAGTTCCACCATGCGCAGACGGTGTTCCGCCGGCGTGATGCCCGCCCTCGCCTTGTGCGGCGGGATGCGGGCCGGCATGAACCAGACTTCGTCCAGCCTCATCTGGTCTCTGGCCTGCTCCGCGGCAAGGAGATGACCGCAGTGAATCGGATCAAACGTGCCGCCCATTATCCCGATCTGCTTGTCGCGCTGTTCCATGGCTTACGGCAGCTCGATCGTCTTGTTTTCCCGGGACTCCTTGTACAGCACGACGGTATGGCCGATGAGCTGCACCAGTTCGGCCTCCGCTCCTTCCGCCAGGGCGTTTGCCACCTCGTGTTTGTCATCCAGATTGTTCTGCAGGATGGACACCTTGATCAGTTCCCGCGCTTCCAGCGCCTCTTTGATCTGTGCAATCATGTTGTCGTTGACGCCGCCTTTTCCCACTTGAAAAATCGGAGTGAGATGATGGGCCTGCGCCCGCAAAAAACGCTTCTGCTTGCCGGTGAGCATCGGCATGCCTCCTTCTTTTACGTCTATGGTCATGAACTTGTCTTCGTAAGCTGCTGCAAAACAATGTCCCGCATCGTCCCTGCGGGAGCCGTCTGCCCCGTCCACAGTTCAAATGCGAGCGCGCCCTGGTTGACGAACATGCCTACGCCGGAATGAACGCGCGCACCGCACGCCCGCGCCTCTTTCAGCAGACGGGTCTCGAGCGGGTTGTAAATCAGATCACTGACGATCAGACCGGGGTGCAGCCAGTCCGCCTGCACCGGCATTTCGTCCACCTGCGGGTGCATGCCGATCGACGTGGTGTTGATCAGCAGCGTGGCATCGGCGATCGCCGCTTTCCCGTCCGCCGGATCGATCACCGCAGTGGGCACGATCGTTCCCACGTGTTCTGCCAGGAGCGCGGCGCGTTCACGCGAGCGGTTGATGATTCGGATTTCCCGCACGCCCTGTTCAGCCAGGGTGAACGCGACAGCGCGCGCCGCTCCCCCGGCCCCCATCATCGTGACAACATGCTCGCGCAAGTCGATCCCCGTCTCCTCCACCAGGGAACGGACGTAGCCCGTCCCGTCGGTGTTGTAACCGATCAGGCGGCCGTTCCGGTTGACGACCGTGTTCACCGCGCCGATCCGCTGGGCCAGGGGATCGATTTCGTCCAGCATCGGCATGATCGCCACCTTGTGGGGAATCGTCACGTTGACCCCTTTGATCCCCAGCGCGCGAATGCCGGCCACTGCTTCCCCCAAGCGCTCCGGTTCCACATCAAAAGCGGCATAGGCAAAATCCAGCCCCAATTCGGCAAAGGCGGCGTTGTGCATCAACGGCGATTGGGAATGCGAAACCGGATGGCCCAACAGACCAACCAACTGTGTTTTGCTCGTGATCATGCGGATCTCCTTCCCCTCTGCTGCTCTTTGTGTAGCATATGACAGGGCAGGCGGCAGGCGAAGCAGCACTGCCGCTTTAAATCAGACCTTTTCTTATCCCGACGCTGACGCCCTTGGGCGCGTGCACGACGACGTGCGCCTCTTCCTTGCCCCGCAGGCTGACCCATCCCAATCCGGAGATGACGATGTCCGTCGTGCCGGCAGGCGGGATCTTGAACGTATGCTTGACAAAGGGGGGCAGCGCCTGAGCCGCCTCTGCTCCCGTGGGCGGGCTAAGCAGTTCCCCATGGTGCTTGGCCATGACCTCGTCGGCATTCTCCAGCTTGGTGCGGTGAATGTACAGGTTGTTGGCCACGTAGACGACAAATGGCTGGTGCTGGCCGCGTACAAAATCGATGCGAGCCAGTCCGCCCAAAAACAGCGTCTGTTTGTCGTTTAACTGGTATACCTTGGGATTAATGCGCGCCGTGGGCGTGATCCTGCGCAGATCCTGCGGCGACACCATGTGGCCGATCTGGTCGCGGTTGATGATCCCGGGCGTGTCGTAAATGGAGCGGCCGTCTTCCAGCGGAATTTCGATCTTGTCCAGCGTCGTGCCAGGGAATGGAGACGTGGTGATTTCCAAGTCGGCCGAACCGTAGTCGTGCAAAATCCGGTTGATCAAGGTCGACTTGCCGACGTTGGTAACCCCGACGATGTAAACGTCCCGTCCGCGCCGCAATTGGCCAATGCGCGCCAGAAGCTCGTCGATGTTGACGCCTTTTTGCGCGCTGACCAGGATGACGTCCTCCGGGCGCAGTCCACGCTCTTTGGCTTCGTGCTGCATCCAGTTGCGAACGCGGTTCAGGTTGATGTTTTTGGGCAGCAGATCCACCTTGTTGCCGACCAACAAAATGGGGTTCTTGCCGACAAAACGGGGCAAGCCCTTCAGCCACGACCCCTGGAAGTCGAAGATGTCGACCACCATCACCACGAGGCTGTCGGTCGCTCCAATGCCGTGCAGAATCCGCAAGAAGTCGTCGTCCTCCATGCTGACCGGCGCCACTTCATTGTAGTGTTTGATCCGGAAACAGCGCTGGCAGATGACGGTTTCCCGGGCGAGGGCCGACGCCGGCGCGTACCCCGGCCGTTTCGGGTCCTCCGTCTGAATGGCCACGCCGCAGCCTGCGCACGTCTCCGGTGTTTGTTCGTTCACGATTCTGTCTTCCACGAAATCATTCCTTTCTTGCGCATCCAGTATAACGCCACCCGTTCCATCCGGCGGTTGAACCGCGTCCAAAACCCGTCCGTCTGGGCAACGGGGACGACGAGGATGGTATGAAACCCGAGCCGGTTGCCTCCCAGCACGTCGGTAAACAACTGGTCGCCGATCACAACCGTCTCCGCGATTGTCACGTTCATCTCTCGGACCGCCTGCAAAAAGGCGCGGCTGGACGGCTTTCGCGCTGCGCAGATGAACCGGACCCCCAACGGGGCGCAAAAGCGGTTCACCCGCTCCTGATTGTTGTTGGACACGACCGTCACCTGGATGCCTGCCTCGTTCAGCCGTTTCAGCCAGGCTTCCACCTCGGGAGTGGCGTGTGGCCTGTCCCACTCCACCAGGGTGTTGTCCAGGTCGGTAATGACCGCGCGTATGTTTCTTTTTCGCAGTTGATCTATATCAATATGATGGATAGATTCCACAAATTGATCCGGCATCAGCTTCTCCAGAAACACGGGGCACCTCCAACACGGCCTGAAAAGAACCGCGATTTCGGCACTTACTATACCACACTCCGCCACCGGCTTGCAAAAGTTTCAATCCGCATTCAAATACAATCCGCGAGGCAGCACGGCATCACTGCCCGAGACGATATCCCGTGTCCGCTTCATGAAAACCCTCCCACGAAAACAGCGTCAACTGCTCGTACCGCTGTTCCGTCGGCGGCGCAAAGTTGGAGAAACCAACACCGACGAGGCGCACCCCCGGGGAGTAGTCAAACGCGTCCAACAGCTCTTCCAGCAGGTCAGCCCAGTTTTCGCCGGGGGCGGCCTTGCGCTGTTTGGTCCTGAGGGTGAAGTCGGCGTATTTGATTTTCAGCGTCAGCGTTTGCGGGATGACACCCTCCTGCCTCACATCCTGCTCCGCCTCCTCCAGCAGGGCGGCAGCGATGGGGCTGACCGCCTCACGGTCGTATAGGTCAAACGGCAGCGTCGTCTCGCGGCTGAGCGATTTGGGAGCCCGCTCCGTCACGATTTCCCGGTCGTCCACGCCCCGGGCCCGATGGTAGAGCGCTCGTCCGAACTTGCCGAACAACTGCACCACTTCGTCCAGGGAAAGCTGCCAAAAGTCTTCCACGGTGTGAATGCCCTTTCGCGCCAGCAATTCCTGCGATTTTTTGCCCACGCCATGCAGCGTTCCGACAGGCAGCGGCCGCAGCACCTCCAGCGCCTGTTCCGGTCGGATGACGACGAAGGCGTCCGGCTTTTTCAAATCGCTGGCGATCTTGGCGAGGGACATGTTGTAGGAGAGGCCGATGCTGCAGGTCAGGCCGGTCTCACGCTTTATCCGCCGCTTGATCTCCCGGGCGACGGGAACGGCGTTGTCGTATCCGGAGACATCCAGGTACGCCTCATCCAGTCCCACGGTTTGATAGCGATCCGTATAGGCGGCAAACACCTCGCGGATCTCCGCCGATTTTTCCGCGTAGCGCTCGTAACGAACCGGCAGAAACACGCCGTGCGGACATTTTTTGCGGGCCAACGCCATCGGCATCGCGGACCGCACCCCGTATTTTCGCGCTTCATAGCTGCAGGTGGATACCACGCCGCGGTTTCCCGTGCCGCCGACGATCACCGGCCGGCCGCGCAGTTCCGGGTGATCCAACTGTTCAACACTGGCAAAAAACGCGTCAATATCCAGATGCAGGATCTTCTTCACAGGAGATACCACCAAACATACATTCTCATATGGCTATTATCGTTCTTTTTTTAAACGGATGCAAGATACAGCCGCCTGCTGCGTACGGTCGCCGCCTGCTGCGTACGGTCGCCGCCTGCATCGTGTCAGCCGCCTGGTAACGTCCTCATGGTGACAAAAAACCGCCCTTCCCGAGCGAAGGGCGGCCAGACTAAAACAATCTTAACCATCGTTTCCAGGCCGGAGGCCTGCACATCGATCAAATAACGTTGTAGAAAAGTACGAGGTATGGAGTGATGGGCCAAGCGAGCTCCTTTGACGACCCGCTCAGCGAAAAAACGAAGACGCGGGAAAAACAGGGGGCACAAGTCTCACATCCTCGAAACACCCAGATGTGTGCCCCCTGCCCGCGTCGCGTTTTGAAGCGGACGCATTCCGCTTCTTTGCTGGTCGTCAAGAGAGCGAGCGGGCCCGATCACCCATGCGCTACGGACTTTGACTACAAACTGACCGCCCTTCCTTAAGAGAAGAGCGGCCTGTGCTGTTTTTTCTTTTGCATGACTGTCTTCCTTATTGCATGCTGTGGCCGACGCCTTACCGGGCCAGCGCCTTTACCTGACGCGCCTTGTTGACGAACGCTTCCGCCAGCTTCAGCATCGTGTCGTCGTGCGCCCACATGCGCTCCGGATGCCACTGCACGCCCACGTGCAGCCCGTCGAGGCTTTCGATCGCCTCAATCACCCCGTCTGCAGCCACCCCTGTTACCTTGAAGCCAGGGGCCACGTCTTTTACCGCCTGATGATGCGACGTATTGACGAGGATTTCCGTCTTGCCCAATGCCTCCGCCACAAACCCCGGCTGTAGCGTGACCTTGTGCGCCCCGTATTGTCGCGAACCTTTTTGCTCGTGTTGAAAGGCACCTGGCACCTGGCTTGGGATGTCCTGGATCAGCGTGCCGCCGCAGGCTATATTCAGGATTTGCATGCCGCGGCAGATGCCGAGAATCGGTTTCTTCAGCTCCAGAGCCAGCCGAATCACCGCCAGTTCCGCCAGGTCCCGTTCGTGCTCCACGTCCCCCAGCCCCTGCAGCGGCTCTTCTCCGTACAGATGGGGGGCGGGATCGTCTCCGCCGGTGAGAATCAGGCCGTCCAGCGATTCCACCATCGCGCGGAACGGCGCATCCGGGACGGACATCAGCGGCAGGATGAACGGAATCCCGCCGGTGCGGGCCACCCCGTCCACATAGCTGGTACCCACGTAGTAGAACTGGTCGAGATTGTTGTTGGGAAAGTACATTTTGGTACACGCTACACCAATGATCGGACGCACATGCGGTCACTCCTTGTAATCTGTAATTACTTTTCGTTGGATGCGTATTTGAAGTCGATGAAACCGAGCGGATCCACCACGACGTCTTTTACCGTGTCCTGCTTCACCCACGCGTAGGTGAAGTAGTAAATCGGCATCGCCGGCATTTCGTCCATGACGATGGCGTCCGCCTTTTTGAGGATTTCGTTGCGCTTCGTCGGGTCTGCTTCTTTTGCCGACTGTTCCAGCAGGGCGAGGAATTCCTTGTTCTCCCACTTGGACGTGTTCAGCCCGCCCTTGAAGACCTCGAAGAAGTTGATCGGATCGTTGAAGTCGCCGATCCAGCTTGCCCTGCCGATTTGGAAGTTGCCCAACTTCATCTGCTCGCGGTGAACCTTGTTTTCCTTGTTGACCAGTTTGACTTCGATGCCGAACGCCTTTCTCCACTGGTCTTGGATAACGGTTGCGATGCGCTGGTTCACTTCCGTCGTGTTGTAGGACAACGTGATCTCCGGCAGTTTGGAGATGCCCAGCTCCTTCATGCCTTCTGCCAGCAGCTTTTTCGCGGTCTCCACGTCGCCGTCCTTGAAGTAGCCGTCCGGATTGAAGGCCATCGTCGGCGGCAGGATGCCGAGCGCCGGCGTGCTCTTGTACGGCACGACATTCTCGGCGATATCCTTGCGGTTCACCGCGTATGCGAAAGCTTGGCGAATTTTCTTGTTGGAGAACGGAGGCTGTGACGTATTAAACACGTACCAGTACGTACCGGCGGTCGCCTGGGTTTGCATCTTGCCCGAGTCCTTCAGCGCATTGAGCGCATCAAGCGGCAAGTCGCCCAGCGGCGAACCCGCCCAGTCCAGTTCCCCTCTTTCGAACATGGACAGCTCGGTATTGGCGTCTTCGATCATGTTGATCGTCAGTTTGGACAGCTTGACTGCATCCTTGTCCCAGTAGGACTCGTTTTTCTCCAGTTCGATGACCGACTTGTGTTCCCACTTCTTCAGTACAAACGGACCGTTCCCCACGTACGTCTCGGGGCTGCCCGCCCAGTTTTCGTTGGCCTCCACCACATTCTTGTTGACAGGGAAGTAGGTGACGGAAGCGACCAACTGCGGGAAGAACGGAGCCGGGTTTTCCAGCGTGACGACCAGCGTCTTGTCGTCCGTTGCCTTTACCCCCACGTCTTCCGCCTTGGCCTTGCCCGCATTGTACGCCTGCCCGTTTTTCAGATAGTAGAGCTGGTACGCGTAACCCGATGCCGTCTCCGGGTTGAGCACCCGTTTCCAGGCGTATTCAAAGTCGTGCGCCGTGACCGGATCGCCGTTGGACCACTTGCTGTCGCGCAGATGGAACGTGTAGGTCAGCCCGTCCGCAGACACTTCGTACTTCTCGGCGACTGCTTCCTTGAGCTGGCCGTTTACGTCGAGGCGCAGCAGACCGTCAAACGCCGCGCGGGCCACTGACATGGACGGAATGTCTTCCGCCAGTCCCGGGTCGATCGTGCTGGGGTCACCCGTATTCAGGTTGACACGCAATTCTTGCGCGGCTGCCTGCTGACCCTGCGCGGTTGGCGTATCCGCAGGTTTCGCCGCGTCCTGCGCACCATTCCCTCCACAGCCGGCAAACGCAAGGCTGGACAGAAGAACCGCGCATAGAGACAGTCTCTGTAATGTTTTCATAACATCCCCCTCATGAAACATTTTTTCTTGATTATGCCAAGTACGAGTACATATTATTATCTTATCTTATGAATATTTTGTCTATTGCCTATATTAATAATGTACGCGAAAGGAGTTGGCTGCGGTGCTCTCTGCCCTCGGGCCTTCACTTGAAAGATTAACGGAAGAAACCGGCGGTCAATGGGGAATTTACCTGGAGGATGTGCGGACAGGGGAACGGCTCGGCATCGCCGAACATCAGCGCTTCTACGCTGCCAGTCTGATCAAGGTGCCGATCATGACGGCAGTGTTTGCCGAGGCGTACGCCGGCAGACTGGCCCTATCGGACAAGCTCCGGCTGCGTCGGGAGGATCAGGTGGGCGGAGCCGGCGTGCTTCAGCACTTCACCCCGGGCACCGAACTGACCGTCTACGACGCCGTGACGCTGATGATCATTCAAAGCGACAATACAGCGACCAACATGCTGATCGATCTGATCGGCACGGACGCCATTCGCACCGCGATGAGCCGTACGGAAATGGTCAACAGTTCGTTTTACAACAAACTGATGATTGTGCCCGCGGAGCCGGAGGGCTACAACGAAGTGACGGCCGCCGACATGGGCAGCCATTTCCGTTTTTTGGCGACGGGAAAAGCGATCTCGTACAACAGCTGTCTGCAGATGATCAACATCCTCAAGCGGCAGCAGCACCGCGACCGGCTGCCGTGTCGCCTGCCCGATCCGGAAGGCGATGTCATCGGCATGCTGCCCAAGTGGGAGCTGGCGAACAAGACCGGAACGGTGACCAACATCACGCACGACGCCGGCATTTTGTACGTGGGCGGCCACGCCGTGATCATCTGCGCCCTGTCGAAGAACGTGGATGCCAAGGCTGCCGGTGAGGTGATGGGACAAATCGGACGGATGGTGTACGACCTGTACGCGGGCCGCTCCTGACCCATGCCGTGCAGGCAGGTGCCGCACAATGAAACGGCGTCCTCCCCGATTGGGAAGGACGCCTCTGTTGTATCGCGTGTCTACTTTTCGAGAATCAGCTTGCTTGCCTCATACGCGCTGGAGAAAGAGAGCTCGGACAGCTGTCCCTGTCCTTCACACCAGTCGCCGGCAAAGAAGAGGTTACGGTAGTCCGGCAGGAAGATCGGCATGGGCTTCTGGTTCATGGTCCACTTGATCTCCTGCACCACGGCGCGCGTCGAAACGCGCGGGACGACCAGATGTTCGCGCCAGCCCGGGAAGTGCTTGTCGTACAGCTGTTCAATTTCCTGTTTGCGCTGTTCGACCGCTTCCTTGTTGCCAACTTCCGATTGGCGCAGGTAGGCTGTCGCCTGCAGCAGTTGGCCTCCCTCCGGCACGCAGGTGGTGTCGTAGTAAGAGATGTCGGTGATGAAAATGTTGTTCTGCTTGTCGTATACATAGGTGTAGGGCACGTCGATCCGCTCTTTCAAGCCGATGTCGTACACCACCACGACCGTCGGTTCGTACAACGCGTACTGTTCGATGGCGTGCTCCAGCTTGGTATCCTTGAACACCTTGACCATTTCCTTGGGCGGAATGCAGCAGACGAACTCGTCGGCCGTATACTCCGCATCCGGGGTGACGGCGGCGATCACGCGGTCGTTTTCCCAGCGGAACGCCTCCACTCTGGTCTTGGTGAGAATCGTGCCGTTGTTGGCCTCGATGACGCGGACAAACTCGTTGATCAACGCCTGCCAACCGCCTCCGATGTAGGCCACCGGCTTGTTGGTCGTAAACAGGCGGCGATAGTAGGTAAAAAACACGTCGGACGGGATTTTTTCCGGCTCCCGGGTAAAGAAGTTGGAAGACGCCAGCGTCAGCATCATTTCTCGCACGTCCTCGCTGACGTTTTTCTTCTCCATCCATTTTTGGATCGACAGGTGCGGATGGCCCGTCTCCATCTTCAGCATCGTTTTCAAGATTTCAAAGGTAAACAGGACCTTGTCAATCCCTTTCAACAACTTGGTGCGGAACAGCCCCTGCACGTTAGCCGGAACGGCGGTCAGGTCGTCTCCCAAGTCGTATTTGGCTTTGTTGGGGTTGAAATCCTGCCAGTCGATCTGCAGGCCCAACTCTTTTTCAAACGTTTTCAAAATGGACGTGTCGCGTCCGTAGATGGCGTGAGCGCCAAAGTTGAAATTAAAGCCCTTGAGTTTCAGCGTGACAGCTCGCCCGCCCAAGGTACCCCGTTCCAAGAGCGCCACTTTCTTGCCCTTGGTCGAAAGATAGGCAGCAGCCGACAATCCGGCCAGTCCGCCGCCGACAATGACGACGTCATAGTGATTGGTAGTCATACAACAAACTCCCTTACGCACTCTCGAAGTTGATTCCTAATCCTCATAGAATAATAAGGGATGGACAAGGTGGAAGTCAACTAAAAATGAACTGTGTCTAATATTATACTCGATATACCATTTATTGGCTGATATCGCCAGTTTTTTACAACCGCACATACCTTTCGCCGACGGGTGATATATCTGGAAGTGATTCACCTAAGCGGGAGCAGCACCTGAACATCGGGCCGTACATCGGAAACGGAAATTGGATGCGTCGACAAGCATCTCAGCCCTGCTCGTTTCGCCGCGTCATCTGCTGCCAGACCGTGCCGCTGGCCGCTTCTCCGCTTTCGATCCGCTCCAGCGCCATCTTGATTTGCAGGCGCACCTCGAATTCCGGTTCGTCCTGGGCCGCTCGCAGCGCCTCCAACGCGGACTCGTCGCCCACTTCGTAAAGGAAGCGGGCCGCCCGCCAGCGGACCAGCTTGTTGGGGTCTTTCAACGCTTCTGCCATCGGGCCGATGGCGCGCGGGTCCCCCAGGTCGGACAGGGTGTCGCCCGCCGTACGCCGGACGGATACGGATTCGTCCCGCAGCGCTTCGAACAGATGAGGCAGCACCGCGTCCCCGCCGACCATCCCCAGGTAGACAACCGCCAGCCGACGGATGGAGGCTTTGGGATCGTGCAGGGCCTTGATCAGCACCGGCAAATCCGCTTCGGTCGGCTCCAGCCCATCCAGGGCGGCATACCGCTTTTGCCAGTCGGGATCGTCCAACATCTCCAGCGTAACCACTTTTGTTTCCCGGCGTTCCGGCTGCAGCGGCGCCTCTCCCGGCTCCTGCTGCATCGCCAGCTTCACCAGCTCGTCCACCCGCTCCTGCGGATATGCGGCGTCGATCTCCTGCGCCACCACCTCGCCGATTTCGCGCAAATCACCGTAGCGGACGCCATGTTCCACCCACTTCCGCTCCATAATCAGGTTGGGCGAAGCTGACCCCGCATGAACGGCTGCCTTGCCGAACCGCTCCGGCAGTGCGGTGCGTACCTGCTCCGTTCCCATCGTCACCTTCACCTGCATCGGAATGCCGCGGAACATCTGAATGTATACCTGCGCTTCCCCCCAGCAGGTATCGCCTGCTTCCTGCGCCACAGCCGGCAGTGCAACTTCTCCATCAGGACCAAACGCTTCCCTGGCCTGCGTCAGAATCCGCTGCCAGTCAGCGGTTGACTTTCGCTCCAAGGCGAAAAAATCGGCCGTGTGGAAAATGGACGTCACACCCTCAATCGCCAGCAACTTGCGGATCAGGTCCGGAAGGGACGCTGTCGTTTCTTTTGTATATACGCGCTGTACACCGTCAGGCAAACGCTCGTCCACGTTCAGCTTCATCACGTTGGGACTGGGCGTCGGCTCGATGGACAACAGTTTCATATGAATCACTCCTCCAGCCACAATCACTCCTGTTTATCGTAGCACGACTGTCCCTTGCTTTCCATGTCAGCGGCCCGCGAAACTGCACCTGGCTGCCTCGACGTGCGTCTCCGTCAGCCGCTTGCGAGACTGCCGACGGCCCGGCCGGCCGCTCGCATCAGCGCAGAAATCTTCCCGTATCGTACGCAAGTTTGCGTCATTCCATTCGTTTGGCGGCCCAAAACAAAAGGCCCCGGACGGCGGCCTTTTTTTATCTCACGATTGTGGCATAGAATGGTAATCAGGAATCCCCGGAAAGGTGTGTTGAGTTCAGATGGAAAAATCGTTTTACTACCCGGTAAGCTGGCGCGACGCCCAGCGGTACAAGACGCTGTTGAACGCCAAGGGGGTCCCCTACCGAATCCAGTCTCCCGTGGACCTGCCTGTGCTGGAAGACGGCGAACTGGCCATCGTCTTTCCGTCCATCCCGCTTCGCCTCTACGCCTGGGTGCGAACGCTGTTTGTCCGGGACGGACTGCGGTATCCTGATTTTCTGTAAATCAAGCGCCCTGCCACCCCTTGATCGGGCAATGGCCATCGTATATGATGAAGACACATCAGACGGAATTTTCGGGCAATAAAATGGCGAGAGCGGCGACGGTTCGCACATTCCGGCAGGGACCGGAGAGCCGCCAGTTGGCTTAGCGAAAACCACCAGGAAAGACGGTGAGAATGTGACGCGGGAACAACACGAGGCATACGGCAGCATCGTGGACGTGCCGGGCGTCAAGGTGGGACAGGTGCAGGACGCGGAGGCGCTGACGGGCTGTACGGTGTTGGTCATGGAAAACGGGGCGGTCTGCGGCGTCGATGTGCGCGGCTCTGCCCCGGGCACACGGGAAACCGATCTGCTCCATCCGACCTGCCTGATCGAACGGGTACACGCCATCTGCCTGTCGGGGGGCAGCGCATACGGATTGGATGCGGCAAGCGGTGTGATGCGCTGGTTGGAGGAGCGGAACATCGGGTTTGACGTCGGCGTGGGTGTCGTACCGATCGTGCCCGCTGCCGTGCTGTTTGACCTGTCCGTCGGCAGCGCCAAGGTGCGGCCCGATCAGCAAATGGGGTACACAGCGGCCCAGCAGGCAAACACCCATCCGGTCAAGCAAGGCAACGTTGGAGCGGGAACCGGTGCGACAGTCGGGAAGCTGGCCGGCGTGCGCCACGCGATGAAAGGCGGCCTCGGCTCCGCCTCCCGCCGCCTGCCGAACGGTTTGGTCGTCGGGGCAATCGTTGCCGTCAATGCCGTAGGCGAAGTGCGTGATCCGGCAACCGGCAAGGTATTGGCCGGAGTGCGGGACGAGCACGGACAGATTCGCGACATCCGCTCCCTGATGATCGAACAGGGCACTTCATCCATCCTGCCCGGAACAAACACGACGATCGCCGTCGTGGCGAGCAACGCCAATTTTACCAAGGCCCAGGCCAACAAGGTGGCGCAGATGGCTCACAACGGCCTGGCCCGGACGATTTTTCCCGTTCACACGATGCACGACGGCGACACCATTTTCGCAGCCGCCACCGGCGGAGTGGACGCCTCCGTCGATCTGGTCGGCACGCTGTCGGCAGACGTGCTTGCCGAAGCGGTCGTCAACGCGATCATTGCCGCCGAGACCGCCGGGGGAATCCCGGCCTATCGCGATCTGCGCCCCCAGGCTTGAAGTCGGTGCAGTTCGCTTGCCGTTTGTGGCAAACCTGCCATGCAGCACGACAAACGCCCTCCGGCTGGACAAACCGCCGGAGGGCGTTTTTTACAGGTTCCGAACAGGGGCTTCTCCATTCCCGTGCCTTTTTTGTTATGAGCCGATACCCGTTTTCACTCGACTTCCACAATCCAGCCGTACGGGTCGGCGATCTCTCCGTACTGAATGCCGGTCAAGGTGCCGTAGAGCTTTGCCGTCAGTTCACCGATCTGTTCGTGGTTGATGACCATGTGGTGATCGTTCCAGCCCAGCACTCCGATCGGGGATACGACCGCCGCCGTCCCAGTGCCGAACGCTTCCTCCAGTTCGCCCCTGGTGTACGCGACGTACAAGTCTTCCATCGACAGCTTCTCCTCGCGCACGGGGATGCCCCAATCGCGCAGAAGGTGGATGACGGAGTCCCGCGTAATGCCGCCCAGGATGCTGCCGTGCAGCGGAGGCGTCCACACTTCCCCGTTTATTTTGAAAAACACGTTCATGCTGCCTACTTCTTCAATGTATTTGTTCTCGATGGCATCCAGCCACAGCACCTGTTCATAGCCTTTTGCATGCGCGTCTTCCTGCGCCTTCAGGCTGGCCGCGTAATTGCCGGATACCTTGGCAAAGCCGGTCCCTCCCCTGACGGCACGGACGTAGCGGCTCTCCACATGGATTTTGACCGGCTTCATTCCCCCTGCGTAGTAGGCGCCGACAGGTGACAGGACGATGACCAGTTTGTACGACTCGGACGCCCGGACCCCCAGGTAAGGCTCTGTGGCGAACATGAACGGACGTATGTAGAGCGACGTTCCCCGTTCCCGCGGCACCCAGTCTTTTTCCAGGCTGATCAGGGTTCGCAGCGCCTCCAGGAACAGTTCTTCGTCAATCGACGGCATGCTGAGTCTGGCGGCAGACAGGTTCAACCGCTGCGCGTTTTTCTCGGGACGAAACAGCAGGATGCGATCGTCACTGGTCCGATACGCTTTCATGCCTTCAAAAATGGCCTGTCCGTAGTGAAGCACCAAGGCCGCCGGGTCGAGTGCGAGCGGCGCGTACGGAACGATTCGCGGATCGTGCCAGCCTATTTCTGCGGAGTAGTCCATGACAAACATATGGTCGGTAAAATACCGGCCAAAGCCCAGACAGCTGCTGTCGGGCTTCTCTTTTTTGCGGTCGGTTTGCGTGATGGTGATCGGGTACGGCATTTCTTTTCATCTCCCTGTCTTTGATACAAATCCTGATTACTCGTAACTATAGCACAACCGTTCCGAAGTGAAAAACTATTCTGAACATTAATATGACGATCATGCTGTTACGGCTGTGTTCAATGGCGGGTGTGAGGTCACTCCCGCAAAAAAGAAGCCCTCCGCAAAATGAAGCCCCTCCCGGAAGCCGAAACATCCGGGAGGTCTCCTGCCATACGAACTAAAGCTGTGCCTAAAGCTGCCGACTATTTGCTGCGTTCAATCTCCTCGATCAACGCGGACAGTTCCGCCCAGCGATCAATTGCCGCTTCCAGCTCGGCTGACACCTGCTGTTCTTCCGCAAACAGCTTCTCCACCTTGGCGTAATCGCTGCCCGCTTCGGCAATGGCTTGTTTCAACGCTGCGCTCCGCTCCTCCAGCGCCGCGATCCGGGACTCGATCTGCTCCCATTCTTTCTGTTCCTTGTAGGAAAGTCGACGCGGACGGTTGGTTCCCCTGCCCGCTCCGCTTCCGTCACGGGAGTCGGCCGCCGCAGACTGCGCCTTGTCCGCGCGCCGTTTGGACAGGGCTTCCGCTTCCTGTTCCCGGCGTCGCGTGTCCAGGTACTCCGAGTAATTGCCCATGAAGTGGCGAATTTTCCCATCCCCTTCGAAGGCAAACAGGTGGTCAACGGTCCGATCAAGAAAGTAGCGGTCGTGAGACACCGTAATGACAGTGCCGGGGAAGTGTTCCAGATAGTCCTCCAGGATGCTCAGTGTCTGAATGTCCAGATCGTTTGTCGGCTCGTCCAGGAAAAGGACGTTCGGCTCGCCCATCAGCGTGCGCAGCAGGTAGAGCCGCCGTTTTTCCCCGCCCGACAGCCGGGAGATGGGGGTCCACTGCAGATGCGGCGGAAACAAAAACCGCTCCAGCATCTGGGATGCGGTGATCGTCTGGCCATCGCTGGTGCGAATCACTTCGGCCGCTTCCTTGACGTATTCGATCACGCGCATGCCTTCGTCCATCTCCACGTTCTCCTGCGTGTAGTAAGCCAGTTTGACCGTCTGCCCCACCACGATGGTGCCCGCGTCCGGCTGGATACGGCCCGCGAGCATGTTCAACAGGGTTGACTTGCCGCTGCCGTTGGAGCCGATGATGCCGACGCGGTCCCCGGGCTGGACGATGTAGCTGAAATCGTCAATCAGCTTGC
The DNA here is from genome assembly GCF_013096935.1 of Brevibacillus sp. MCWH. Classification (NCBI taxonomy): domain Bacteria; kingdom Bacillati; phylum Bacillota; class Bacilli; order Caryophanales; family Paenibacillaceae; genus Brevibacillus; species Brevibacillus sp. MCWH. The sequence goes on from NZ_SDLF01000006.1 coordinate 91,509, forward strand.
GCTCCCCATACCCTTTACTGATGTGCTGGATCTCCATCACGGTTTTGCCCAATCGGCTGGCCCCAAGCGACATCTCGATAGTTTGCACCGGTCCATCCACTTTACGGTCGCGCAGTTCCTCCACGCGTTGGACGCGGGCCTTCTGTTTGGTCGTCCGCGCTTTTGCCCCTCGGCGCAGCCAGGCCAGCTCCCGCCTCAGCAGATTTTGCAGTTTGCTTTCCGCAGCTGCTTCGCGCTCTTCCCGTTCCGCTTTCTTTTCCAGGAAGACGGCGTAGTTGCCCTCATAGCTGTACAGCTTGCCGCGATCCAGCTCACAGATGCGGGTGGTGACGCGGTTTAGAAAATAGCGGTCGTGCGTGACGAACAAGAGCGCCCCTTTGTAGCGGGACAGGTAATCTTCCAGCCACTCCACCGTCTCATTGTCCAGGTGGTTGGTCGGCTCATCCAGGATGAGCAGGTCTGCCGGTTGAATCAGGGCGCGGGCCAGCGCCACCCGTTTGCGCTGCCCGCCGGACAGTTCGTGCACCTGTTGGGTAAAATTGTGGATGCCCAGCTTCGTCAAGATCGTTTTCGCCTGAGTGCTGGCCTCCCAGGCATCGGCCGCGTCCATCCTGCTCTGCAGCGAGTACAGCCGTGCCTGTTTTTTCTCGTCATGCGGGTCGGTCTGCAGGTCAGCCACGGCCTGCTCGTACTGGCGCAGCAACTGGATGAGCGGCGTGTCGCCGTAAAACACCTGTTCCAGCACGGTGGAGCGTTCCACGAAAACCGGATGCTGCGGCAAATACTCCACGCGAAAGGATTTGGCGTGAACGATCTGTCCGCTGTCTGCCGTCTCCTGTCCGGCCAGGATTTTCAACAGCGTGGATTTGCCCGTGCCGTTGACGCCGATCAGCCCGATCCGCTGTTGTTCGGCGATATGAAAGGATATGTCGTCAAACAGGACTTTCTCCCCATAGCTCTTGGAGAGATGTTCAACTGATAGGATGTGCATTGTCGTCACCCAAACTTGTGAAAGATGGTTCAACCCGTGCTCCGGAAGACAGATAGCAAAAAACCAGGGGACTTCTCCCCTGGCACCCGTTTTCTTCCGGTGGGGTTGGTTCTGCTAGACGTCACGAAGAGGAAACCTCGCCGTTTCATCGTAGCAAACCCCAGCTTCTTTCGTCAAAGGGGACGGCCTGTCGGGAGCAGTCAGCTGCACCGGACGATGGCGATATCTTAGAAACAGACCGCAGCTCCCCCCGCGCGCCAGGCTCCAGGAATTACTGCAGGGAAAACAGCAGTTTTCTGCCTTCCTTCGATACCCGAACGCGATCGGTATGCTTCAATGCCTTTTGCACAATTATGTATGGACTTGGCCATTCAACGCCCTTTTTCTGCTGCAGTTTGTCATACAACTCTGCAAGCGTCAGCGGTCCTGCCGCTTCCTCCAGAATCGCTTCAATATCCTTGGCGATTCCCGGATAATCGTGGTGCTGATACGCCTTTCTGGGTCTCCCTACGTGTTTGTCCAACACTTCTCGCGGCATCGCCTGCCAGCTCGCAAGGTCCTCTTCCTGCTCTTGTGTCTCGGCAGGAAGGCCGTACTGCTCGTCCAGCTCACGGATTCGGTGCAAAACCTGTTTGATCTCGCTCCCCAATTCTTTGTCACGATCAACGTACTCGCGTCTCAAGGATACCCGCAGTTCCAGCAATGACTGCAAGGTCATCTGTAACGCCTTCCGTTCATGAAACGCTGCTGACATATTTTCCTCCTCTGTTTTTGTTTGTTACCATGATAAACCATTTCCTGGAGGCCGAGGAGTAACTGCAGTCCTGAAAGAAAAGCGCGGATTGGAACGATAGTAGGAATCCAGGCAAGTGAACGCGCATTTGCGCAGGGGAAGTCGAGACAAAAGCCCTAGGGAGGCATGGACAGAAATGGTGCAGCGGAAAAAAGCGGTTGCGCGAAAACTCGCCGGGATGCGTCGCTTAAACGCCGGCTGTCCCCCGCCCGCGTTTTGTTTGTCTAACCGGCTAGGCGCACATGACTGATTGCAGGATGGCCAGGTTGGTCCGTTCGTTCAACCGAAGCTGGTCGGCGTGCAGCCAGACGTCGGCTGGCGTCACCGGCAGTTCGCCGCAGACGTCGATGCCGAGTACGTTTTTCTGCCGAACGAGCGCCTTGAGTGATGCGAGCAGTTCCCGCAGATGCATGTTTCCATGATCCCAGTTGGTTACGGCGAAGGCGCGATTCAGCACGTCCTTGTCGATACTGATGTACACATCTTCGGTCGCGATGGCGGAAAGCAGCTCCTGCGGATCGCCTGCGTTCGGGCGAAGTACAACTTTTCCCTGCGCATCGGACAGGCAGAGCGTTTGCTCCGCAGAAACGCCGACAATCAGCACGCGCCTGAGGTGAGGAAGACGTGCTGCCGCTTCGGCCACCCACGAACCGCACGTCAACACCCCGGCCATGTCGTCCGAACGCTTCGCATCAGTGTGATTGTCAAACAGGACGAGGCTGAACGGCCGATTGATTTCGCTCAGCAGAAGATAGGTGACATAGTGATAATTGCCGTTTCCGATAAACGTGATGCCGCGACCGGTCCGGGCCGACAACCTGCGGCTGATTTCTGTCAGCGCCCTTTCTGCGCAAAACAGGTTGGCTTCCGCAATGTCCGCCAGGTCGATCCATTCGTCGGCAACATCGGACAGCTTGTGCTGCCAGGGGTATGCATCGTCAAAGTTCAGCAACGTCACGTCATGATGAAGGAGTCCCATGATCATCAAATCCTTTCCTTGCGAAAACGAGATTGTGCTCAACGGTGTTCCTTTCATGAGGTGTCGGGTATGAACTTTGTTGATGGCTTTATTATACAACACAAACGCCAGGGAGGGAAAAACGGGAGGCAGATAAAAAAAGAGCCGACCACCATGCAAGTGATCGGAGGAGTAGTACGTGAATACGTTCATTATACAAATGAATGATGCCAATCTCCTTAGGGGAGTGATGGAAAGACAGGAAAAAAGCAGGGGACTGCTCTCCCCTGCCTTGTGTATGGTGCTGGTGAAGGGACTCGAACCCCCGACCTGCTGATTACGAATCAGCTGCACTACCACTGTGCTACACCAGCATTATGTTCTTTTGTGAGTCAGGTCGACCGACCAGTTTTTGTATCGATCGCGCTCACAGGTTTTATTCTAGTAAACATTCCACAAAAAATCAAGAGGAAAATGAAAAAAATCCTCCACTTTTTTCTGTCAGTATCCCGACAGCTCCGCTTCCACTGTTTTCAGCACCGTGCCGATCAATGCGTCGCCGATCACCAGGTCGGCCAGATCGTCCAAAGGGGTGGGCTCTCGGTTGATGATCACCAGTCTGGCCCCGGCTGCTTTTGCCTGCTGCGGAAACCAGTTGGCCGGGCTGACCACGAGCGACGATCCCAACACGAGAAACAGATCGGCTTGTTCCGTCCACTCCGATGCCTTCGCCAGCGCTGCTTGCGGCAGCGCTTCTCCAAACAGCACGACCGTCGGACGCAGAAAACCGCCACAGTCGCATACCGTCCCGTCCGGCTGCAGGTAACGCGCTGCCGGGTAGGTACGCTCGCACGCCAGACAGCACAGCGTGCCCAGGTTTCCGTGCAATTCAGCCACGTTCCGGCTGCCCGCCTGCTGATGGAAGCCGTCCACGTTTTGGGTGATGATTCCGCGAATCCGCCCGCGACGTTCCCATTCGGCCAAAATGGCGTGCCCCTCGTGCGGACGGCAGGCCAGAAGCCCTTCGATGCGCATCCGGTAAAAAGCTGCAAACCCCTCGCGATTGTGCCGCAGCGCCTGAGTGCTGGCCAGTTGGGTCGGGTCCTTGCCCTGCCATATTCCTGACTGCGCCGAACGAAAATCGGGCAGCCCGCTTTCCGTCGACATGCCCGCTCCCGTAAACACGACGGCCTGTCTGGCATCCCGGAGCCATTCCGCTAGCATCTTCATCTGCGTCTCTCCCCTTTTCACGCAAACGTCTCCTCCACATATTGTATAGGAAGAGCGTTGTGTTTGTATACGAGGGGGTGTCGGCATGGCCATTTATTTGGTGTCGGATATTCACGGTCACTATGAGGTGCTGCGGACAGCGTTGGATCGCGTCAGCTTTTCTCCGCAGCAGGGCGATCGCCTGTACGTCCTGGGGGACGTGGTGGACCGTGGACCGCAGTCGAGGGAGGCACTGCAGTACCTGCTGAATTTGAGACAAACCTATCCGGACCGAATCGTTCTCATCAAGGGCAATCACGAGCAGATGCTGCAGGATTGGTTGGAAGGAAAGGGGGACGCCAACCTTTACTTGCGGATCAACGGCGGTGACGCCACCATCCGCTCCTATCTCGGCCGACAGTCCCTGCGGCGCGCCTTCCTGGGCGGCCTTCCCGCTTTGAACGATCAGGAATCGGCACGCAGATACATTCTCTCCCGCTATTCCTATCTGCTGCCTTCGCTCGCCTCCCTGCCGCTGTACGTGGAAATGCCAGCCGATCCGGCATCCGGGGCTCCGGCCGCCCTCTTCGTTCACGCCGGCATCCGTCCCGGCATCCCGCTCGACCAGCAGCGGCCCGAAGACCTCCTCTGGATCCGCCAGCCGTTTTACCAGTCATACAGGGGAGAAACGGTGATCGTATTTGGCCACACGCCTGTTTCCATGCTCCCCGGCTATACCGGGAACGGGGTGTGGCGGCGCGGCAACCTGATCGGCATCGACGGCGGCGCGGCCTCATGGCAGGGCGGTATTTTGCTGGTGGAGTGGCCGTCGCTTCGCTACGTGTACGTACCGGTGCGTGAGGTGTATCCCTCGCCGCGCATCCATCTTCGCTAGCGGCCGCCGTATGATTTCGGCGGCTTTTTTGCGCGTGTCTTTGGAATTTTGATCCGCTGCACAGGGCAGCAACCGGGACAAGCCATCCCGCCGCCGACAACTGCCGGCGTCGCTTTTTTGGGCAATCAATGTCTTTCAAAAAAATTACTTTAAATAAGTTACTTCCCATTCGTAATGTGTGATAAGATGAGGACGAGGTGTTGATATGCGACGAGAACAAATAAAAGAATACGCGCTGTTCGGTTCATGGGTGGTATCACTCATCGCTACAGCTGGAAGCCTGTTTTTTTCGGAGGTGATGAAATACATTCCCTGTGAACTGTGCTGGTTCCAGCGGATTTTCATGTACCCGCTGGTCATTCTGTTGGGAGTCGCCGCCGTAAAAAAAGATTACCGCATGTCATCATACGCCTTGATCCTTTCTGTCATCGGCGGGTGCATCTCCCTGTACCACTATCTGATTCAAAAAGTGCCCGCTCTGAACGATCTGGGTAATGCTTGCGGCATCATTCCCTGCAACACGGACTATATCAACTGGTTTGGCTTTATCACCATACCTTTTCTCGCCCTGGTCGCCTTCATCATGATTGCTGTGCTGCAAATCTACATTCGCAGATACGAAAAGGAGTGCTAAGTCATGAAAAAGGTCATTGTTCTTTCAGTCATTGTGGCCGCCCTGTTGATCGCCGCAATTGTCTACTCCGACATCGCGAACAAAAAGGCAGCGGAAGGCAATCCCTTCGGCAAAGCCAACCTGCATCCGGCCACGATCGAACAACTAAACGATCCGCTTTACGACAACCAGATTCTCCCGGATCAACTGAAAGCAAAGCTGGACGAAAAAGAGGAACTGTTCGTCTACTTTTACAGCCCCACCTGCGAGCACTGCCGGGCTACCACGCCCGTCCTGGTGCCGGTGGCCAAAGAGCTGAACGTGGACGTCAAAAAGCACAACCTGCTGGAATTCAGCGCCAGTTGGGACGCGTACGGCATCGAGTATACCCCTACCCTGGTCCACTACAAGGACGGCAAGGAAGTCTCCCGCCTCGTCGGCGGACAAACCGGCGAGCAGCTGAAATCCTGGTTCCAGGAGCAAACGAAATGACATGAGCCTCCCCCCGCGGGAGGTTTTTCCGTGTTGTTGGCCATAAAAATGGCAGTTGTGTGAACGATCCATCCATCTGTCCGGAAATAGCCCGTTCGAGCCATTAGGCTTTTCCCTGTTCTTGCCTATAATTGAGGGAGGTGGGTCATCCTCAATCGAGCCTCGTCTCTGAGTAAAAGCGATCATCCGACGGCGTCTGACAACCCGTCGGGAACAGGAAGAAAGAGGGGTCATTCAGCATGAAGCGATACATAGCCGCGTTGATCGGGGCACTGGCTCTGATGGCCGCTGGCTGCGGCGGCCAGGAAGAAGCCGTGCCGTCCGCCAGTCCGGTGGAGGTGGTGCTGGCGCTCACGCCGAAGGAACCGGTCGCCGGAGAAGCGATCACCTTTGCGGTCACGGTGACTCAGGACGGCGCTCCCGTCAACGACGCCAGCAGCGTGGAGTTTGAACTGTGGAAAGACGGGCAGGAACAGCACGCAACGATCCCCGGGACGCTGGCAAAAGACGGCGTCTACACGGCGCAAACATCATTTGCCGAACCCGGCTCCTACTACGTGATGTACCACGTGACCGCGCGTGACTTCCACAACATGCAGAAGCATCCTTTTACGGTCAAGGCAGCCGGCAGCGACCAACCCACGTCTCAACCGGAGAACCATGACGCAGCCGTCCATAACGATCACGGCAGCGGACAAGCCGTCAATCACGGACACGGCGGTGAACACGGCGCGGACCACCAGCACACCAGTGGCATCAACTATCACTTTCAAGCAGCTGACACGCTCACAGCCAACGAAACGGCCGCTTTGACCGTCAGCCTGACAAAAGACAACCAGCCGCTTAGCAAAGCCGCGGTACGTTTTGAATACTGGCACGCAGGCGAAGAACGCCATCAGTTTGTCGACGCCGCGGAAACGCAGCCGGGCGTATACAGCGCATCCGTCACCCTGCCCGCTTCCGGTGACTACACGGTCAACGTCCACGTGGAAAAAGACGAAACGATCCACGACCATAAGGAGTACACCCTCCACGTCCGATAATCGCAGCGAAAACCCTTGCAGGTGCAAGGGTTTTCGTGTTGCAGGCAAAGTCCTAAGTGTCACTGGAAAGCATGTTGTATTTTTCCTCAAATAAGGTAAAATGGAAGCAAGGTCCCATGCGTTTGAGCAGGGGGCCACATTCTTTTATTCGGAGGAGATTGCAGTATGAAGATGAGGCGAACGCCCTGGCGACTCACAACCTTTGCTGAACGGTGGTCCATTCCAATACGAATAGGAGATGATTACGGTGAACCATAGCACCCTCACCCCCCTGCACCGCCGACTGGTGGAGCAGCTTGTCTATTTTGACGAACAGCGCACTCCATTCCTGGATTTGCATTTTGCCGGAAAACCGGCCGAACGCCAAAAAGCCAGCCAGTGGCTGGATCTGTACGTATCGACAGTGGAATCCCTGCTGCAAGAGACAGCCGGGAACACAACGTCCGATCTGCCCAAAGTGGTGATCGGATCACAAGTAACGCTGCACTATGTTGAAGATGGATACGAGGAGCAGTTGACGATCTGCTTCCCGGAACAGACCGATCCGGATGCGGGACGCATCTCGTTCCTGTCGCCCCTCGGTCGACAGTTGCTGATGCAGGCCGTAGACGACACACTGCGCCTGGAAATGCCCATGGGCACGACAGAGGTGATCGTGCGCGCCGTCCGCTTCGTCGACTGGTAACGTGGAAAACAACGGCACTTCCGCCGTGTATATACAGTTCATAGACTGCGGCCATCGGCAAAGGATGGCCGCTTTTCTTTTCCGTGTGCATTCCGTGTCAACGGCCTGTTTTGATCTGCCCGCGGTTCGCCTTAATGAGCGACAGCAGGTACGCCTTCACGTCCACGATGCGGGCGGGCGGTGCGGGCAGCCTCCCTTTCCCCGCTGCGATGAAGGGAACCAGGGAGTCCTCGCGATGCAGTCCCCCGTGGTTGCCTCCGCCCGGATGGTTGGGCGATCCGTTGGCGTGAAATTCGGCACCGGGAACGGCCGTCACGACCAGGTACTTGCCGGGATGCGAATGCAGCGCGCCATGCAGGCGGCTCAAGCCATCAGGGTATGCCCGTGAATGGATGCGCCCGGTGACGCCATCGCGGGCCAGGCCCAGCACCGCCCAGTCCCCCTCGACGTCCCATGTGCGCCCGTACGGGTCCCGGTGCGTTCCGCCAAGCCGGAAGCGCAGACGGTTGCCGCTGCCGCCGCGTTGGACCTGTACCCACTCTCCTTCCTTCCAAGCGATCAGATCGATCCGCGGTTCGTTGCCCAAGGCGTTGGCCAACCCGGACAGCGTCGCTTGCGGCGACAAGGCGTATACATAACACATCCGGCCGTTGACGGCAATTGCGACATCGTCTTGGGTGTCTGCCTGCCTTCCCAACGGCAGGACGCGATACCCGGCTGCGGTCAACTTCTTGTCCAGCTCGATGACGGCAGCCGTCCTGTCCGCTGCCGTCGCTGCCACACCGCTGTCGCCGATGACGACAAACACATGGTGTTCCAGCGCCCGCCGCCAATCGCCGAACGCATTGAGGATGATCTGCAGCTGCCGGTCCAAGGTTTCTACGCCGGACGTATCATCGGGGCCGTTTTTGTGCAGCCGGCCGTCCATGTCGGGAAAATAGGCAACGGTCACATCCGGAAGCCGGCCCTCACCCACCAGGCTGACGAGGCTCTGCGCGGTGTAGGCATCGTTAAAGCCGAACGCCTGCAGCGGCCCCTCCGGCAGCGGCTGACGCGTTACACTGGACAGCGTCCCGAAGCCGAGCAGATGCGGCCCCCTGACGGAAATCTTCTGTGTGTTCAGGACGAGCTTGGCCAGATTGGCCGGCAGGATCAGTTCGTGCGGAACGTTGCCCCGATAGATCAGACCGTTGATGGAGGCGGAGGTGAGTCCCGCCTGATCCAGCTCTTCATGCAGCGTCTCAACCCGCTTGGAGAGATGCTGCTGATTCAGGTTGTACAAGCTGTCCGTCAGCAGTTGCCGGGGACCGTACTGCCACGCAACACGCGAGCCGTCGCCGTAGTTGACGATCCGCTTTTCCGCGGAATGATACCAGAGCAGTCCGGGAATTCCGTGCCCGTCGGCATAGGTTCCGGTCAACAGCGAACTGTCGACGGTGAGTGACATGGTGGGAAAGGAACTGATGACATCCCGCTTGTAGACGCCGTTTTCGATGAGAAACCGGAGCGCCGGCAGCTTGTTGGCGGCGAGCAGCCGGTCGATTGACGAGGACAGCAGGGAATCGACCAGCAGGACGATGACCTTTGGGCGATCGCCAGTCGCTTGGAGACGGGCTGTCCGGGGCTGGGGCGTCTCGTCCGCATGCGGACCGCCGCAGGAGACAATTGCGAGGGACATCAGGGCAGTGACAAGCAGTGCGGCACATGTTTTTCGCAACACCATTGATCCTCCATACCGAACTGAAATAGTCTTGTCGATATGGTTACATTTCCCGCACACCCGCATGATTATCCCCGCAAGGCACCCATCCGACTGAGGTAATGTAACATCGTTCCACACCAAGCTCCACCGATGCGGCGGCATCTGCTTCTGCTATGAGCCTGCTTTGTCAGACTGGCTGTTAAACCTGTTCAGCAGTTTGTTTCGGCGACTCGTCCGGACGATCCCGGCGGATTTCCGCGGCGCGGACGGCTCGTGCCAGCTCGCCCACTCTTCCATTAAAAAACCGGTCCGGATAAACGGTCCGTACTCCGTCCAGCAGCGACTGCTGTGAAACCGGGAAACCCATTGCTGAAGCTCGACAATGGTCATGCTCCTCTTCCTTCCTTTTTCTGCAATCGCTGGTATACTATACGGTGGTGAAAAGAGAGTCAATCAGAGAGACAGGAGGGAGAAATCATGAACAATGTATGTGTCTACGCCGGCTCCAATCCGGGCGTCGATGCAGTGTACGCCGAGACGGCCCGAAAACTTGGCCAAGAGATTGCCCGGCGGAGACTGGGGTTGGTCTACGGCGGCTCCAACATGGGGCTGATGGGCTGCACCGCAAATGCCGTGCTGGAATCTGGAGGCACAGCGATCGGAGTGATGCCGCGCGGATTGTTTCGCGGCGAAATGGCCCACACGGGATTGAGCCAGTTCTACGAAGTGGCTGACATGCACGGGCGGAAAGCGAAAATGGCGGAGCTGTCGGATGCCTTTATCGCCCTCCCCGGCGGCTACGGTACGTGGGAAGAACTGTTTGAAGCCGTCAGTTGGTGCCAGTTGGGCATCCACCAAAAACCGGTGGGCATTCTCAACGTCAACGGGTACTACACGCCGCTCCTGCAGATGATTGGGAACGCCGTAAGCGCCGGGTTCATGCCCTCCTCCCACGCCGACCTGCTCGTCAGCGACAGCGACCCGGCCCGCCTGCTGGACAAACTGGCCGCCTATCAACGGCCGGAACTGTCGAACAAGTGGGGGCAAAAAGACGAATAGGGAAATGAAAGAATAGAAGGAGTCGAGCCATTTTCACGATTCGGACATGGCTCGACTCACGCTCTTGTTCATATGTGGAAGGTATGGTGGAAGTCCTTAAAGTACACAAACGGTCATCAACGTTGATTGCTTTCCATGTAATTCAAGTAGTATGACAATGCCTCAGCCGTTCCGATCGGATAGACAATCACATCAGGCTGGATGTGGGGACTGCTTGCGATCAGGCGAGCCCCTTCGTCCACAAGCGTTTGCAGGGTGGCTCTGCGGAAAACCCCTTTCTTTACCTGCTCTTTCTTCATGGCAATGACCCCGGATACTTCATCTGTTTTCAAGTGTGTGAGTGACGATCTCAATGTTGCCTGATAGATGACCAGGTAATAGATCTCCCCTTCCCTGGGACTACCGCTCGGATGTATCATTTCATAAATGGCCAGCGGTTTGCATTCATCTGTCATGGTAATGGTCCGGATTTCCTTGTCTTTGGAGATGTACACCGGATTTACGGGTGAACACTGTATGTGCACCTCCGCTCCGATTTCTTCCATCGCTTCTCTTTTTCCGCACGACAGCAAATCTTCTCCTGGTTCCAGATGACCGCCAATTCCAGCGTAAAATAATTCATTTGAAGTGAACTTGTGTCTTGTTCCAGCTAGAAAGAACACATAGTTTTCCTGTTCATCCAGCAGCGCAAGTCCAACGCCAATCTCCGCATGATTGGGCACGTAACGGAATACATCACTCATACGAACCTCTCCCTGCATGATTTTCATAAACAAGCCATCCAATTCCATTCTATCGTCTCCGGCATCCTGGCAAATGCGACGCGAACACATAAACCAACGAAATCCTTCTCAACCGGCACTTTCAGAATTTCGTGATTTTACCGATACATGAGGTGTAGGGAAGGAGGCGCGCGGCACCTGAACCGAAGTCCTCGTTCCCGTGAACACCCTGCCTCAGTGGCAAGCTGCGAAAAGGAGACTGGTACAGATGAAGGCGGTAAAAAACATCACCTTTTATTTTTCCGGAGGCGAATCCGTTACCATCCGGTCGAGCGAACCGGAAGAGATCGTCCAGATGATTGCCAACCTCAGCGACGGGTGGCTTCAATACGATGACATCGTGATCAACGTACAAAACATTTCCTATCTGCGCATTACCGACGCCCAATGATCGGCATGCACCTTTTCCAGCCCCGGCGACGCGTTCCGGGGCGTCACTTTGGCTTAAAGGCTTCAGATCACCCCCTGGCCGATCACGGTTCCCCAGCCGTTCCGTTCGCGCCGTCCTTTTTCCCGTACAGGCACGCATGGGCAGCCGCCCACATATGGATAGGAGTAAGCATCCAGACGTGGAGGTGGCAGACGTGTCCAGCATCTTAGCGGCGCTTTCCCTGTTGTTCAAGGAACTCATGCTGTTTGTGGCCTACGTCAAGAACAACGCGTTTCCCCAGCCACTGCCCGATACAGAAGAGGAAAAATACCTGAAGCTGATGGCAGAAGGGGACCCGTACGCGCGCAACAAACTGATCGAGCACAATCTGCGGCTTGTGGCCCACATTGTCAACACGTTGTAAACACGATCCTCGGAAACGAGCATTAGGTCGCCAGCCGGCTGCTTCAACCGTTTGCAATCTGCTCCTGTATTCGGTATATGCGTACATATTCCTCCCTGGTCAGCGAAAAGGTCGAGGGCGGCGGCGTTATCACGTGAATGCTGCTTTTTTTTGCTCCCGGCATCTTGATGAATTCGGCCCCTGCGGCAGCATTCATCCGCGGCTGCTTCAGGCTCTCCCACCGGATTTCCTCAGCTGTCTTGTCTGCGTTGTTCTCCCTCTCTCCCCTTTCCCCTCCCCACGGTTAAGTCACATTCATTCGAATGATCAGTTCCTTTGTTACACGCTTGTCCCAGAAATCTCTTTATTGACTCAAGTGTCTTAAGTGATATAATACACTCAGAACGATTGCTTAGAGTAGCTGCAGCCGTTTCGACCGGAAAGGGGGGGAGACGTTTGAATGAATTTCGGTACGGTCCGATTCGGTTTGTGCTGGACTACAGCCAGCCTTTATATGAGCAAGTGCTGGAACAGTTCCGCAATTCCATTGCAAGGGGAGAAATCGCTTTGGGAGAAAAAATACCTTCCGTTCGGGAACTGGCGCAGGCGCTGAAAATCAACCCGAATACAGTGTTGCGCGCTTACCAGGAACTGGAGCGTGACGGGTTGACGGAGACGCGGCGGGGACAGGGAACGTTTATAACAAACAATGCGAATCGGGTCGCGGAAGTTCGCCAAATGTTGGCGGAGCAGGCAACGACGGATTTTTTGAACAAAATGAAAAGTCTCGGACTGACAAAGGATGAAATACTGCGTTTGTTGCACGAGAAGGAGGACGATGGGCTTGACAGCTAACGCGATTGTCTTCGACAGATTGACGAAGTACTACGGCAAACGCCGCGGGCTGAACGAACTGACTCTTGCGATTCCTGAAGGAAGCATCACGGCGATTCTTGGGCCGAACGGGGCCGGGAAGTCGACAATGATGCGCATCATCGCGGGAATGACGGTTCCCGATCAGGGGACAGTGAACGTGTTTGGCCGGCAGCCCGGGTGGGAGCGTAACCATTTGATCGCCTACCTGCCCGACCGGGCGCGATGGTACGGCGGCCACACGGTGGCAGACGCCTTGGAGTGGGGAGAACGGCTGCTTCCGGGATTCAACCGGGATCGCGCTCACCAACTGGCGAGTGATTTCAAACTGGACGTGGAACTGGAAGTCGAAGGCATGTCCAGAGGCCAGGAGGCTCGGCTGATGCTCGTGCTGTGTCTGGCTCGCGACGTGCCGCTGCTTGTGCTGGACGAACCGTTCTCGGGCATCGACATGATCTCGCGGGAGCAGATCGTGCTGTCCCTGATCGATGCCTTCAGCGAACGGAAGCAGACAGTGCTGATCAGCACGCACGAAATCGGAGAAACGGAAAGTCTGTTCGACTATGCGGTGTTCATTCAGGACGGTCGGGCCGTATTGTGCGGCGAAGTGGAGGAGCTTCGGGCGCAGCGGGGCTCGATGCGGGACATTTATCGCCAACTGTTCGGTGATTAAGGGGGACGGATATATGAGCGAAAACACGTTTCGTTATTTGCTTCGGCACGAATTCCGCCTGGAATTGCGGAAGTTTTTCCAGAAGAAATGGATGGCGAAGTATGGCGGAGTCATCGTCCTGCTGTTGGCGGCGGCATTGACTGTCTGGAAAGAACGGGGAGGTTTTCGGACGGAGTATTTGTTGTATTTGGCCTATATGCTTCCTTACCTGACCTTCATGATTTCGTTCCGGGTGCTGCTGCGGGAGTGGAAAAACGGGACTGTCGGCTGGTGGATTACGCTGCCCTATTCCCGCTCCACACTGCTGCTGGCCAAATTTGGCGCCGCATTCCTGCACATGCTGCTCGTCTACGTGCTGTTTTTCGGAAGCCTGACGCTTCTTGTCCTTTACAACGCAGCGGTTCACGGGCTTGGAACCGCGCCGCTGCACAACTTGTTCGCTGGTGAAGCAGTCTTCGCGACCGTTCTGTTGGGCTTGGCCCCGTTCATGCTGGCGCTTGGCCTGCTGACGGCGGCAGTCGCCCATTCACGCTGGGTAGTGTTGACGCCGCTTCTGTGGATCCTGTTCGGTCTGTCAGCCAACACGCTGACATGGGTGGCCGGAAACGTGCTCTCCAAGCAACCGGATGCTTGGGTGTCAGCAGTTTTGCCCGGATGGATCTACCCGGCGATTCCGCTCGTCTGGGCGTTGGCAGGGCTGACTTTAACGGGTGCAATTCGCATCGTTTCCCGACATTTACGATTTTAAGGAGGAATTCCTTTGAAACCTGCAATTGAAATACACGGTCTCGGTAAATCATACGGCAGCAAAATGGCGCTCAAAGACATTTCGTTCACCGTCCGGGAAGGAAGCTGCTTCGGTCTCCTCGGTCCAAACGGCGCCGGCAAATCGACGACGATGAAAATTTTGGCTGGTTTGCTCGAATTCGACGCGGGAGGTGTGAAGGTGCTCGGCGAAGACATTCGCCGTTCCGGCGACCGGATCAAGGCAAAGCTCGGATATGTGCCGCAATCGATTACGCTGTACGAGAAGTTGAACTCGCTGGACAACCTGACCTATTTCGGGGAAATGTACGGAGTACGGGGCGGCGAACTGAAGAAACGGATTCGTGAGGTGCTGGAGCAAGTCGGCCTGGCAGACCGGGCAAAAGATCCGATCGCTTCCTTCTCCGGCGGGATGAAACGCCGGATCAACATCGCCGCCGCACTGCTGCACAAACCGAAGCTGATCATTATGGACGAACCGACCGTAGGCATCGACCCGCAATCACGGAACCACATTTTTGAAATGATTCGCTCTTTGAAGCGGGAGGGCGTAACGGTGCTGTACTCCACTCACTATATGGAAGAAGTTGAAGCATTGTGCGATCGCTTGGCCATCATCGACCACGGCAGCGTCATCGCCCAAGGTGAATTGAACGAGGTGCTCGACCGATTTGGATCACAGGCCGTCTACCTGGAACTGGCGGAAGGCGAACGGCCGCCGGCGCTTCCGGGCTTCGACGAACCGGCGGCGCAAGGGCGCGGCTGGCTGCTGGAAACGGCGGCGCCGCTCGATGCGCTCGCCTGCTGGGCTTCCG
Source organism: Brevibacillus sp. MCWH (assembly GCF_013096935.1). Classification (NCBI taxonomy): domain Bacteria; kingdom Bacillati; phylum Bacillota; class Bacilli; order Caryophanales; family Paenibacillaceae; genus Brevibacillus; species Brevibacillus sp. MCWH. The sequence goes on from NZ_SDLF01000006.1 coordinate 106,630, forward strand.
CATGCAAAGAGCGATCGCTCAACGTCAAACGGCTGGAAGTCGTCCGTCCATCGTTGGAGACCGTGTTTCTGGCGTTGACCGGAACGACGCTGCGCGATTCCTGAGTGGAACCTGAAAGGAGATCTTACAATGTGGAATGTAGCACGCAAAGAATGGAAGCTGCTGCTTAAAGAGAAAGGGTTGTTTTTCTGGCTGATCGTACTGCCGATTGCCTTTATCGTATTGTTTGGCACCATCTTCAACGGCGCCGGCAATACGTCCCTCAAGATATCCTACATTGACCTTGATCAGACAACCGCCTCCAGGGCGTTCATTCAGGCAATCGAAGACGCCGGCGGCTACAAGATGGTTGAGGCGGTCGAGAGCGAGATGGCGGACAAAATTCAACAAATCCGCGACGGCAAGGAAACGGTGCTGCTCGTCATTCCAAGAAAATTCGGGCAAGGGATCGAGTCCCAAGAAGGAAAGCAGACATCGGTAACGGTCTATCGCGACGCCGCGGCCGAAGCTGCTGCCGGCCCCCTGCTCGCCATTCTTGAAAACCTGGCGAACGGTTATCGGGACAACAAGGTGAAAGCCGCTCTCCAGGCGACGGGGCGGTCCAAGTCGTGGCAGGAGCAGGTCATGGCCGCGCCGTTCCGCATCGACGACAGACCGGAAAACGCTTTGACCAACAGCAGTATTTCGCAATATGTACCCGGCTATACCGTCATGTTCGTCTTCTTCGTCATCATTTCGATGATTCGGCGGTTTATGAGCGACAAGGAATCGGGCATGATCGCGCGTATGCGCAGCACGACGATCAAGCCGATCAGCTACCTGGCGGGCATGTGGCTGGCCTATCTCGCGGTGGCGCTGATCCAATGCACGGTGCTGCTGTTGTTCGGACACTGGGTTTACGGCTTGCAGCTCGGCGACATCACTGCAATCGCCTTGCTGGTGTTCGCGCTTGCGCTGTGCGGAACGGGGCTTGGCCTCGCACTGTCAATGCTGGTCAGGAGCGAAAACCAGGGAATGGCACTCACGCAGTTGTTGACGATGGGCGGGGCTGTGCTCGGCGGTCTCTGGTTCCCGATCGACCTTATGCCGTCCACGATGCGCGCGATCGGTCATTTCACGCCGCAATTCTGGGCGCAGAAGGCGTTCCAGGACATCATCGTTCGCGGCATGCACACCGCAGACATATGGCAATCGCTGCTCGTACTGGCGGCTGTCGCGTTGGCGGGACTTGCGGTAGCGCTGCTGCGATTTAAAGCTTTCCTGAAAACGGCGCTCGGATAATCGGTGCCTTGAAAAAACCGGTGACAACTCGCGAAAAACGAGTGTTACCGGTTTTTTATACCATGAGCGGAGCCAGTCCAATAACGTTGCCCACCTGCCGTTCACCTCTGCCACACTGGCATGTCGTTTGCGCTCTTCTCAAAAAAACCGGCAGCAAACTTCATCCACCAGGCGGATCAGATACGCTTCCGTGATCTTCTCCTGGCGGATGAGATTCTCAACGCGCAGCTTTTTTCCGGCTATCACAACACAGGCACAGGTTTGTGACATTCCGTCCGATAGCGCCATCCGCGGCAACTCCGCTCCCCTGACCTATTGAGGAAAGAGAAATGCACCTTTGTCGAAAACATCGATCGGTTGTGTTAGGACAATCGACCGGCGGAATAAGGTGTATTGAGGTGAGGAGCATGGGACGAATGTCGACCATCAAAATCGTATATGTGCCGCAGCCTTTTGCGGTTCCCCCCCCCTCGAGCGCCTTATCCGCCAACGAGGCCAAATACGCAGTTATCGACTATATCTTAAAACGATTGATTTTTAAAACCGACTGAATAAGCCGGTTTTTTTGTTGCTTCGGGTGTCATTGGTTGTATTAGCAAAGATTGAAGGGAGCCTGTTTCATCATGTACACCGCAATCTACTCAAGGGTTTCAACGGGCATGCAGGCGTCTGAGGGAACCAGTCTTGATGCGCAAGTTGAGATTTGCATTCGAAAAGCGAGAGACATGGGGCTTTCCGAAAAGATGCTAAAGGTATATCGCGAAGAAGGTTTTACGGGCGAGGACATCGACCGACCGGCGATGAATGACTTAAGGCAGGATGTCGCGCAGGGAATCATCAATCGATTGATTGTTACACATCCCGACCGATTGACCAGAGATTTGACCGATAAATTAATCCTCTGCCGAGAATTGGAGAGAAGCGATGTTGAGATCATCTTCGTGGATACGGAGTACCGAAACACTCCGGAGGGACAGCTCTTTTTCAATCTCATGAGCTCCATTGCCCAGTACGAGTTGTCGTTGATTAAAAAACGGACGGTGCGCGGCCGACTCAAAGCGGTGGAGAAAGAGAAAAAAATTATGCCGATGCGGACGGCTCCGTACGGTTATGACCTGAGCGGGCATACGTTGGTGATCAATGAGGAGGAAGCAGAATTTGTCCGCAAAATGTATCACTGGTATGTCTATGATCATTATACGCTGCGGGAGATCGGGGAACGTCTGTATTCGCTCGGAGCCGTGCCGAAACGCGGTGAAAGCCGGAACTGGAGTGCCAGTTCCATTCGGCGCGTGTTAACGTCGGAAGTGTATATCGGCAGGTTTTATTACAATCGGCGGGAAACACGCAAAATCCGCGGAGAAAAAACGAAGAACGGGAACCCCAAAAAAACGGTTACGTTCCGCGATGAAAATGACTGGATTCTGGTCGAGGTTCCTCCCATCATTGACCCGCAGGTTTTCGCCCTGGCGCAGTCGCGGAGAGAGAAAAACAAAAAGAAATCGGGAAACGTCAAATATGATTACTTGTTAAAATCCATGATCCGTTGCGGACATTGCGGCCGGATGTGGCAGGCAACGACGTATAGCGGGCGAACTCATAAAGAGACAGGGGAAAAGATCCGTTACACGTGTTATCGTTGTCCAAACAAAACTCCAAAGCGGTATGGCGAAGGCGTCGAAAAGTGTCCAACCCGAACGCTGCGCGCCGATATGCTCGACGATTTCGTATGGCGGTTAGTCCTGGAAACGCTGTCCAATCCCGCTGATTACATCGAACGGTTGCAAAACCGATCGACAGAGCTTCATATGGAGCTGCAGTCTGCTGCGGAGAATATCAAACGGCAAATCGAGCAGAAAGAAAAGGAAAAAGAAAAGATTAAACTCATGTTCAAGCGAGAAGTCATCGACGAACAAGAGATGCTCAACGAAATGCGGCACATCAACGCCGGGTTAACGTCGCTAAAGCAAGAACTCTCCGGCTATGAAAAGCAACTGTCCGAAGTGTTGGAAAGAAAGCTTTCCGCCACCCAAGCGGCTCAGCTGACGCAAACGATTCGAACGTTTGTAGAGAGCGGCGGCGATCAACTCAGCTTTGCGGATAAGCGCCATATCGTGGAAACGTTGGTTGATGAGATCCTGATCCGCTTTGATGGCGACGAAGTGCAAGTCACGGCCGTCGGCGCCCTTGACGAGTTGAAGCGGCAGCAGTTCCTTTCATCTGGAAATGGCATCGAATTGTGTTCACATCCTCAAAAAGTTTGAAAACACCGGCGAAGACAGCGAAGACCTGATTTCCATCGGGACGATCGGACTGATCAAAGCCATCGAGAGCTACCAGGTAGAAAAAGGGACCAAACTGGCGACGTATGCCGCCCGCTGCATTGAAAATGATCTCCTACTGTCAATCGGGATGCATCTGAATCAGAAGGTGTAGACGGCGATGTGATCCTGAAAGACCTTGACCTCGCGTACGACATGGCGAATCAGTTCCCGTTTATCTTCAAACGTAAGCTCCTCAGGCGCCTTGGACAAGTAGTAGTTGGCCGCTTCCCAAAGGACATTCCGGTTCTCCCCCGTTTCCTCCATGCGTTTCACCCGCTCCTGCCATTCTGCAAGCTGCTGCACCAATCGCTCTTCTTTGTTCTTCAGCTCTTGCAGTTCCTGGCGAAGCTCCTCTTCTCCCAGTGCATCTTCCCCTGACGCAAACAGCTTCAGCAACCGCTTGCGGCCGACTCTGGTTTTGTTCAACTCTTTCGTCAGCCGGTCCATTTCAGCTTGCTCAAACGAGGGTTCGTCGCGCTGCTCAACGGCTGCCGCCATTTCCTCCGGCTGATTCAGCCAGGTTCGGATGGTTTCCCACACTTCCCGGTCCAGCTCGTCGCACTTCACGCGCCGCCCGCAGCCGCGGTGTTTGGCTCCCGCCGTGTTTTTGATGTCCGTGTACTCGTAGACGTCCCTCCCCCAATGCTTTGTCTTTCGCCCGGTCATCGTATTGCCGCAGTCGCCGCAGCGGACCAACCCGCTTAACAAATAGGAATGAAGCCGTCTGCCGGCCCATCGCCTCCGTGCTTCCTTCAGCATTTTTTGTGCCAGCGCAAAGGTGGATTCATCGACAATCGCAGGGCACGGGAGTAAAATCCACTCTTCTTTTGGCCGCTGTCTCATCCGGACTTTCTCCTCGGGCGAACGAAACCTGTTTCCCAGCATCCCCTCCGTATTCCAGCGATTTTGATAAAATTTCCCGATGTACGCTTCGTTCATCAGAATCTGCCGAACCACTTGCCGGTGCCACACTTTCGCTCCCCGTTTTGTCGGCACTCCCTTGTCCGTCAGGTACTTTGCAATTCCATTGATGCCCTGCACCAGGCCGTTGGGCTGTGTGAAAAGATCAAAGATGAGCCGGATCACCACGGCCTCGTCCTCTTTCACCACCAATTGCTCGGTGGCGGGATCATAGCCGTATCCGTAGATTTTAAAATCCCGCAGCACTCGACCTTGCCGCGCCTTTTCCCTCCGTCCCCGGCTCATCCGCTCATTGATCTTGGCTTTTTCAAATTCCGCGATGGCCCCGCGCATGCTGTAAAACAGCTGCCCTTCCGGCGTTTTGGCGTACTCTCCATTGACAAACACCAGCTCAACCCCGCGTTTGTCAAATTCATCCGTGATGATCAGCTGGTTCATCAGCTTGCGCGAAAGCCGGTCCGGGTCCAGGCAGATTACTTTTGTAATCAAGCCTTCTTTTACATCATGCCGCAGTTTGGTGAGGGCAGGCCGGTCGAGAAACTCACCCGATACGTCATCGACGTATTCGACCACCTCGCAGGTCCCCGCTTTCTTCCGGCACTCCCTGATTTGGTCGTTGAGGCTGAATCCGCTTTTCGCTTGTTCCTCCGTACTCACCCTGGCGTAAATCCCGACCATTCAGCTTCTCCCTCCTGTATTTTCCTGACAAGTACTGATAACAGGCGGATCGGAGACTGTGAGCAGAATCTCCAGGTATGAGCTGTACACGCACCGCACATCCCTCCCTGTCAGAAGTTATGCGGCTTGGGCTTGTCAAAAGTAGCGGATTGGCAAACAAAGCGAAATTGGACTGCCAGCCCTCGTCCATTTTCAAAATGTACATGTTGATTTTCTCATTTACGAAATACTATCATAATAGTAACAATTTTGAAATGAATGTTCTGAAATACGGAACACCACTCTGCGGCGGTCTGTGCATGACCAAATCTTCACCCGTAGTCGTTGGGGTCCATCTTTTGATTGGCTGGGGAGGATCAAGGGGCTCATGGTACAACACAAGAACAAGACACTTGTCAAATCGATGGAAGTGCTGAATCTGTTTCTCCAACACGCGAAACTAAGCCTCAATGAGATGGTAGAACTGTCGGGCATGCCCAAAACGTCCATTCACCGCATGACAGGGTCGCTGGAAGAGATGGGATTCTTACAGAAAAACGAAGACGGCAGCTACTCGCTGGGGTTGACATTCCTGCAGTTCGGCCAATTGGTGGCCGAGCGATTGGATATCCGCCAAATCGCGTTGCCATTGATGAAAACCTTGCGGGATCAGGTGGACGAGGCTGTCAATCTGATCGTTCGCGACGGGGACCAGGCCATGTATATTGAGAAGTTGGACACACTGCATCCGGTCCGGCTTTATACGAAAATTGGCAGAAGATCCCCACTCTACGCGGGAGCCTGTTCCCGCATCATCCTCGCCTTTCTGGACGAACAGGAACGTGAACAGTATATAAACGCGACCACGCTGGTTCCATACGCTTCCGGAACCATTACGGACAAGCAGCGGCTCCGGGACGTACTCGCCGAAGCGCGGAAAAACGGCTATACCGTCAGCTATTCGGAACTGGAGGAAAACACCGCGGCGGTGGCGGCGCCCATTTTTGACCATCTCGGCCGCATCTGTGCCGGATTAAGCATTGCCGGTCCGGATGTTCGATTCGGCGACGAGCGGCTGCCTGAATTAATCCAGGTGCTTAAGGAGACTGTCAGACGGATTTCGTACGAGCTCGGCTGGCGAGAGAATGTGACGTTGAGGAGATAAGCACAACACAGACACACCAGTCACGGATTGCACGCCAACAAGCGGCACCCGCCGCTGCCACATACGACGGTCCGCATACGTTTGACAGTAAACTCGAGATTCTGATGCATCTGCGCAGTTTGAAAAAAACCAAAAAGGACGTGTCGCTGCACGACCCCATCGGAACCGACAAGGAAGGGAATGAAATCACCCTGATCGACGTGCTGGGCACGGAGATTGACGAGGTCGTGGACACCGTGCAGCTCAAGCTGGAGTCAAACAAGATCTACCAGCACATCCACATCCTCGATGAGAGGGAAAAAGAAGTGATCATTGGCCGGTTCGGTCTGGACCAGGACAAAGAGAAGACACAGCGGGAAATCGCCCGCGAGCTGGGCATTTCCCGTTCGTACGTGTCGCGGATCGAGAAGCGGGCATTGATGAAGTTGTTTAATGAGTTTTATCGGACGAAGCAGACGCAGGGCAGGTAGGAGAAAAAGGATGTGATTGACAGAAAATCAATCACATCCTTTTTCTGCATTGTAGCAGGTTTCCCGGCTGGCGCCGCAGGATTGGCGCAAGCGGTTCTTGCAGGGGCTGCAACTGTGACTACGCTAGCGGGTATCACTGGAGATGCGTATGCAACCTACTCTCGTCTGCAAGCGAGTGCAGAAGTTGCTGCCAACCTTGCCTCAGCCCAGAAAGTGATGAATTACAAAAATTGGACGAACCCGATGTTTATTTTAGTAAGTGTATATTCAATAATGAGAATAGAGACATTAGTCTGTAATGGACAATGGCTTTTTCGCCTATGGATCGAGGTGCGAAAATGAATAAGAAAATCTTTTTGCAAATCACTTACTTAATCTTGTTTGTCGCGATGCTGATCGAGACGCTTTATTTGGATGTTCCTCCTGCCGTGCGGGGCTTTCTTGGCATAGGGACTCTTTGTAATTTGGTTTGTTTTTATATGATTACAAAACATACTCAATAATGCCTGTATGACTATCGATACCAAATTACCAGCCATGGCTTGAAGAAGTTCTACATAGAGTTTGGAGAGCGGCTTGCCTTTGAACCTCTCTAACGAAAGGCTGCCTGAATACAGGCAGCCTCCGTTTGTTGACAGCGTCTGTGCGGCTCTGATTAAAAATCGTAGTTGCCGGCGTTTTCCTTGGTGAAGTCGCTCGGCGGTCCCATGATGACGGTTTTGCCGTCTTCCTTCACTTCGATCTTGCCGACGTTCGCCACCTCCTGGCCGTCGGTCGGCTTCTTGCCTTCCGCCAGGTCTTTGGCCAGGGTGACGGTCAAATAGCCCAGTTTCACCGGGTCCCACAGCGTCGCCGTATCGAGCGATCCGTCTTCCAGGAACGGTTTCGAGTCCTTGGGCAGCGCCACGCCTACGAGCGACACCTTGTCCTGCAGGCCTTTTTCCTGGATCGCCTGAGCTGCACCGAGCGGCGCCACCGTGGAGTAGGCCAGGATGCCGTTCAGGTCGGGGTTGGCCTTCAGCAGGTCAAGCGTCTTTTGGTACGCCACCTGCTGTTTCTCGTCCGTGCCGATCTTGTCCCCGATGATCTGCAGGTTGGGGTACTTCTCGGCAATCTGCTTTTTCGACCAGTCGATCCAGGTGTTCAGGTTTTGCGCCGACAAGCCGCCCGTCACGATCGCCACTTTACCGCTGTCGGTGCCCATCGCCTGGACAAGAAGGTCAACCATGTGGCGTCCGTACACTTCGTCGTCGATTTGATGGACGGACAGTTCAACCACCGAAGGATCGGCTGGCGTGTCCCAGTCCATCACCTTGATGCCTTGATCCTTCGCCTTTTTCAGCACCGGCGTCAGCGCGGCGGCGTCGTTCGGCGCGACGGCGATCACATCCACCTTTTTGGCGATCAGGTCCTCGATCACCTTCACCTGCTGCGCGGCGTCCGGTTGGGTCGGGCCGGTGTAGATCAGCTCAACGCCCAGTGCGTCTGCTGCCTGCTTTGCCCCTTTTTCCGACGCGTTGAAGTACGGGATACCGACCAGTTTGGGAACGACGGCGATTGTCAGCTTGCCGTCGCTTTTCCCCCCTGCCGCGCCATCAGCAGGAGCGGCCGGATTTTTCTGTACGGCACAGCCCGTCATCAAGCCCAGTGTCAGCAAAACGGAGACGGAAACAGACAGCATTTTGTTCATCTTTTTCATCAAAACTCCCCCTGTGTCTCTTGATCAGAGATTTTGTATTGGACAAAAGGTGAAAGAAGCGGATGACTTTATAGGTTCGGCAGCATCCCTCCCTTCACGCGGTCTGACTTTGCTTGCGCTTTGCTGAGACATAGTTGATCAGCAGGACGCCAATCAGGATGGTGCCCATCAGGATGTCGATGACCATGCTGGAGACGCCCAGCAGATTCAGCCCGTTGGAGATGATCTGGAAAATCCCCACGGCCAGCACGACTCCGATCACTTTGCCGTACCCGCCGGAAATGCTGGTGCCGCCCAGGACTGCGACCGCGATGCTTTGCAGCAGGTACGAGCTGCCGATGTCCACCTTGGCAGAATTGTAGCGGCTGGTCATGATGATGGCCGCCACCGCGGTCATTAATGCGGCAAACAGGTAGACCAACAGGACGACCCGGGTCGTGTTAATCCCGGAAAACAGCGTCGCCGTCGGGTTGTTGCCGAACATGTAGACGCTGCGGCCCCACGCTGTCTTGTTCAGCAGAATGGACAGGATCACGGCAATCACCGCAAAGATCAGGATCGGAATCGGAACGACTCCCAAGAGGCCGTTGCCGATCAGTGAGTAGCTCTCCGGAAAGCCGGAAATGCTGTTGCCTTTTGTCAGCAGCAGGACAATCCCCTCAAACAAAGTCATCGTGCCCAGCGTGACCAGAATAGGGGAAACGCCGACGACGGCGATGAAAAATCCGTTGAGAAGCCCCCCGGCCAGCGCAGTGGCGAAGCCGGCCAGGATGGAAACCGGCACGGAATACCCGTTGGTCAGCAGCATTGCCACGATCACGCCAGCCAGCGCCGCCAGGAAGGTGATCGACAAATCGATCCCCGCCGTCAGCAGCACGACCATCATTCCCAGCGACAATATGCCCAGTTCGGGGAGTTGAAACAGCATGTTGATCAGGTTGTACGTGTCAAAAAATCCCGGGACAAACAGCGTCATCAACAGAAACAGTCCCGCAAACACGTAGCCGAGAATCCATTCTTTCGAGAGAAAATTCATGTCCTCACCCCGCTCCTACGCCTCGATCTCGATTTTTGCCCGGTTGGCTTCCTCGCGCTTCCGCTTGATCACGTCATAGGTGACGGCGATCAAGATAATCGCGCCGGTCACGATATCCTGCCAGAATGTATCGACATGGGCGAGGATCAGACCGTTCTGCATCACACCGAGCAGCAGCACACCCAGGATCGTTCCCGGGATGGAACCGTAGCCGCCCATGATGTTGGCCCCGCCCAGGACGACGGCGGCGATAACGGTCAGCTCGAAGCCGTTGAACCCGTTCGGGTCCACCCCTTTGGTGTACGCGGTTTGCACGATCGCGGCAATGCCCGCCAGGCAGCCCATGTAAGCGTATACAAACAACTGTACGGACTGCAGGTGAATCCCCGCCCGCATTGCCGAAACCGGATTGCCGCCCATCGCCACGACCGAGCGGCCGATGACGGTGTGATTCAGCAGAAACCAGGTAAACAGCGCGACCGCAAAAAAGATGAGGATGAGAACCGATACCCCGAAAGGTTTCCATTGGGCGAAGCGGAGAAACGCTTCCGGCAAATCGCTGCTGTTCATGTACGCCCCGTTTGTGACGTACAGCGTGGCACCGGCCAGGATGCTTTTGGTGCCCAGCGTGGCCACGATCGGTGGAATCTTTGTTTTGGCGACGAGCAGCCCATTTACCAGGCCGAACAGCACTCCCGCGAGCGGCGCGGCGAGAAAAATGGCGGCCAGACTCCATCCGCTGTCGTGCAGCGAAACGGCCAATTTGCCGATGATGACGGTGATGGCGGCCGTCACTGCAGCGACGGAGACGTCAATCCCGCCGGTGATGATCACCAGCGTCATCCCAATTGCGAGGATTCCCAGCACGGCATTGCCCTTCAAGATGTCGAGGATGTTGTCCGCCGTCAAAAAGACGGGACTGGTGACCGCCAGCGCCGCGGACAGCAGCAGCAGGATGACTCCGATTCCAAACTCGCTTGATTTCAGGATTTTGTTCATAATCCGACCGCCTCATTTCCTTTTGCCTTTGGTCGCCCGATCAAAGCCAGGTTCATGATTTTCTCCTGGGTCGCTTCCTTTATGGACAGTTCCCCGCTAATCGTCCCTTTTCGCATGACCAGCACGCGATCGCTGACGGCCAGCACTTCCGGCAAATCGGACGAGATGACAATCACCGCCAGCCCGTTGGCAGCCAGAGAGCGGATCAGTTTGTGAATTTCCGTCTTCGCCCCGATGTCGATCCCGTTGGTCGGTTCATCGACGATCAGGATGCGCGGGTTTGTCGACAGCCATTTGGCAATGACCACTTTTTGCTGGTTTCCGCCTGACATGTTGCCGGTGGCCATCTCCGGGATGGCGGGGCGAATGTCCAGCGAGCGGATGTATCCCTCGGCCAGTTTTGCCTCCTGATTTCCGTCGATCCACCCCAGGCGGTTTTTCAACTGCTTGAGGATCGGCAGGGAGACGTTGCGGACGATCGACTGCTGCAGGATCAGTCCTTCCCGCTGCCTGCTTTCCGGCACATAGGCGATGCCCAGTTTTACCGCCTCCGCTGTGGATGAAATGTTCACCACATTTCCGTTCAACCTGATCTCGCCTGCGTCCGGCCGCTGCAAGCCGAACAACGCATGCGCCAGCTCCGTCCTACCCGAACCGACCAGCCCGGTGATGCCGACCACTTCCCCTTTTCGCAGGGTAAACGAGACGTCCTTGAAATGGCCCCGCTTGGACAGCGAGACGACTTCCAGGACCGGCTCGCCCGGCTGCGTCTCCTGCCTCGACACCGCCTCCACTTTTCGTCCGACCATCAGTGCGATCAGCTTATCTTCGTTTAGCTCTTCCCTGGCGTACGTGCCGACGTACTTCCCGTCCCGCAGCACGGTGAACCGGTCCGACACCTTGAACAACTCCTCCATCTTGTGGCTGACAAACAGGATGGCGATGCCTTTTCGTTTCAAGTCGTCAATCACCTTGTACAGCAGCTCCACTTCGCCGGACGAGAGCGACGAGGTGGGCTCGTCCATGATGATCAGCTTGGCCTCGAAGGCAATCGCTCTGGCAATGGCGACGAGCTGCTGCTTTGCGATGCTCAGCGTGTCCAGGCGGGCGTCAGGATCGATGCCAAAACCCCATTCGTTCAGGATGCGGGCGGCCAGCTCCCTCTTTTCTTTCCGCTTGACCAGGCGAAATGGTCCTTTTCCGGCATCGCGGCCCATGCAGATGTTTTCCGCCACGCTCAGGTTGGGAAAGAGGCTCAAATCCTGATAAATGATGGAGATGCCCTGCAGGGTCGCGTCCAGCGGCTTTTTGATCTCCACTTCCTTGCCGTCAAAGAAAAAGCGGCTTCCGGGGTCGGGGTGATACACGCCTGCCAGGATTTTGATCAGCGTCGACTTGCCCGCCCCGTTCTCTCCGATCAAGGCGTGCACTTCACCTGCACGCACCGCCAACTGCACGTCGTCGAGCGCCTTCACCCCCGGAAACGTCTTGCTGATGTGTTTCATTTCCAACAAATACGGCTGCATCGTCCACACCTCCGTCAGTCATGTGCCGCGGCTGTCCCGTCCAAATATTCGCGCAGTCCGCGTTCGGCGATGAAGGACCGCACTTCCGCCAGTGTGGGGATGCCCACCTGGGCGCCGAAACGGGTTGCCTTCAGCGCACTGACAACGCTTGCAAAACGGGCTGCCTGAAACAAGTCTTTTCCGTCGGCCAGCGCACAGGCCAGCGCGCCGGAAAACGTGTCACCGACGACTGTGTCCACCGCCTGAACCGGAATCGCTTCGATGTACTCCGAGCGTTCCGGGGTGAAGACCAGGCAGCCCCGCTGCCCCATCTTGATGATCGACCGGGAAACGCCGAGCGACTGGAAGTACCGGGCCGCTTGTCGGGCGTCGTCGGGACCATCAATCTCAATGCCGGTCATGTACTTCGTCTCCTGCTCGTTCGGAATGACGATGTCAGCGTACTGCAGCGCCCGCATCGTGATGCCTTCCGCCGGCGCCGGGTCGAGAATCACCAGACTGCCGTTCTCCTTGGCCTTCTGCATCGCGTAGACGACCGCCCGCTCGCCCGTTTCCATCTGCGTCAGCAGGATGCGGCAGGACTGGAGCTCGGGGAGCACCTTGTCGACGTCCTCCGGTGCCAGGTCCGCATTGGCCCCGCGCACCACCAGCATGGTGTTTTCCGCGTAGGCGTCAATCGTGATCATCGCCGTCCCGGTCTTGGCCGCTGCGCTGCGCTTCACCCCCGACACGTCGACGCCGTTGGCCTTGAGCTCCGCCAGCAGCCGATCGCCAAACGAGTCCTGTCCGACCGATCCGACCAGCAGCACCTTTTTGCCCAGCCGGGCGATCGCGGTCGCGGCGTTGCCGCCCTTGCCGCCCGGGAGGATGTCTAACGTCTCGCCAAACAGCGTCTCCCCTCTGCGGGGGTACGTCTTGGTCCTGATTACCATATCCGTGTTCAAACTGCCAACCACGCAAATTTTCATGTCAAACGCTCCGTCCATTTTTTTACCGATTTCAATTCCTTCATCAGGGTTCCCCGTCCAAAGGTGTCGTGAAGCTCCTTGTACAGCCGGTAGAGCCGGTCGTACGTCTGACGCGCCTGATCATCCGGCCGGTAGACGACGGAGTGGCCGTCTTTCATCTGGCTGGCCGCTTCCATGATCGAATCGTAGCCGCCGGCGTTTGCCCCTGCAGCGACCGCGCCGAACATGGCGGCGCCCAGCGCGGAAGCATTGGGGCTCGAAACTGCTTCCACCTGCTTGCCTGTCACGTTGGCGAAAATTTGCATCAGCAGGCGGTTGTTGACGGACAAACCGCCGCAGGCGTACAGCTTGCGGATGGGGAGGCCCCCGTTTTCAAACGCTTCGATGATGGTGCGCGTGCCAAACGCCAGGCTTTCCATCAGGGCAAGGTAAATCTCTTCCGGCTTCGTCTCCAGCCGGATGCCGACGATCAGGCCGGACAGGGAGGCGTCGTTGAGCACGGAGCGATTACCGTTCAGCCAATCCAGCGCGATGAGCCCGCTCTCTCCCGGCTTGATCGCCCTCGCTTTTTCTTCCATGAGGGCGTACAGGGACATGCCCCGCTGTTCCGCTTCCTGGTGATAGGCAGCTGGCACGCCGTGACGGATAAACCAGGCCAACGTGTCGCCTCCGGCAGCCTGCCCAGCTTCGTATCCATACAGTCCGGGGAGAATCCCGTCTTCCACAACGCCGTTTATCCCCGGGATAAACAGTTCCTCTTCCGCCATCACCATGTGGCAGATGGACGTTCCCATCACCATCAGCATCTGACCGGGTTCGACGATCCCCGCCCCAGGCACGCTCGCATGGGCATCTATCGTGGCCACGGCGACAGCCACCTGTTCCGTCAGGCCCAGCCGACGGGCCATCTCTTCCGTCAGATGGCCGGCGTAGGTGCCGACCGGGCAGATCGGGGTGGCAATCTTGTCACGGACAAAATGCTCCATGTCCGGATGAAGGGCTTTCAAAAAATCAGACGGCGGGTAGCCGTTCCGTTTGTTCCAGGTTTCCTTGTACCCCGCCGCGCAGGAGTTGCGCTTCAATTCGCCCGTCAACTGCTGGACGATCCAGTCCCCCGCCTCCACGAAGCGGTCTGCCGCATGGTACACCTCGGGGGCTTCGCGCAGAATCTGCAGTACTTTGGGCAGGAGCCACTCAGACGAGAGGGAGCCGCCGTAATAGCGGAGAAACGCTTCTCCTCGCTCCCGTGCCAGCGCGGTGATCTCGTTTGCTTCCGGTTCTGCTGCGTGGTGCTTCCACAGTTTCACCCAACTGTGCGGGTTGCCGCGAAAGGCGGGATCGGCGCAGAGCGGTTCTCCGTCAGCGCGGATCGGCAGTATCGTGCAGGCGGTAAAGTCCACCCCTATGCCGATCACCTGCTCCGGTCTGGCCCCGGCCTCTTTCATGCAGGCTCGGATCGTATCCACCAGCGCATCCAGGTAATCCTGAGGGTCCTGCAGCGCCCATTCGCTGTCCAGCCGAACCGACGTACCCGGCAGCGTCTCCACGATTACGCCGTGGGTGTACGGTTTGGTTGCAATCGCTTTCACTTCTCCGTTTGCTGCATCCACTAGAACGGCGCGAGCCGATTCCGTTCCAAAATCAATTCCAAACACCAGCTTGTTCTGCATCTCGGCTCCTCCTGAATCGATTGATGCTTTGTTTGTCCCACATATTATCCGCATTTTTTTGCTTTTTCAATATTCCGAAACCAACAAAAGAGAAGCAATCCCACACGATTTTGCGGAATTGCTTCTCTTTTCCAGGCGAAAATGTTGGGTTGGAAAACAGAAAAGAACCCACCTTTTACGACTGGGCGAGTTGTATATTCAACCCCTCTGCTTTGAAAGCGGACAACTGGTTGAGCGGCAATCCGTGATCCGTGATGATCTGGTCCACCTTGTCCAGGGAGAGCAGGTTGGTCAGCGACTTCTGCCCGAACTTCGTGTGGTCGGCCAGCAGGATCAAGCGGTCGGAGATTGAGATAAACTTCTGTTTGACCTGCGCTTCCATCTCGTTGTTCTCGTATATGCCGTGTTCCAGATGAACCCCGTGGCAGGAGAAGTAGAACTTATCCACGTGGTAACCTTCGATGGACTTTTCCGTCATCGTTCCGAAAAACGAGGTGGAGTCCTTGTTCAAGTAGCCGCCGACGGTGATCACCTTTACCTTGTCCTGACGGAGAAACTCCAGGGTGACGGCGATGGAATTGGTGATTACGGTGATCTCCCGCTCGCCCAGAAGCCGGGCCAACTGAAAGGAGACGTCGCTGGAGTCGAGGGCGATGATGTCCCCGTCCTGGATGCCTTTGGCCGCTTCCCTGGCGATCTCCCGCTTCGCTTCCAGATGGGCGACTTCGCGCTGTATGAGCGGCGATACTTCTTTTTCCCGCTGGTTCATCACTGCACCGCCGTGCGTGCGGTGAATCAATCCCTGTTTCTCCAATGCCTCCAGATCGCGGCGTATCGTCTCTTTCGTCACCTGAAACTGCTTGCTCAAGTTGGATACGTAGACGTGTCCCTTCTGTTCCAGCAGTTCGAGAATCTCCTGCTGCCTTTTTGAAACCAACATGACACGCAGTTCCTCCTTTTGTTTGTCTTGTCAACGGATCGAATTGCAACAAATTTCAATGGATTTTTATTGCTTTTTCTTGTTATTTTACTCCCACAATTTTGGCATATCAACATCAGATCGTTTCTTCCGCTTCCCATAACGGACAGGAATGCTTTTGTTTTTTTACAAGAACAAACACCTCCCGCCTTGCCCCGGGGCTTGGAAACGGATACCGCGGGCATGCGGAAGGTGTCGGTTATCACGGATATTGATGGTCGTACCTTTACCATGACCGTACATGACCGGGACGCGACGATTGGCCTCGTCGGCTTCCGGCAATATGCATCACGACGACCGGCCAACGGCGGCTATCCCAGCATTTTATCGATGCACAACTGGCGGTGGTTGCGAAGATCGATAAACTCTCCCTGCCGGCGAACCAACGGACGCATCGGCTCATCCCGGTGAATCAGGATCACTTGCACCTCTTCTCCGTTGTTAAGCCGCGCCTTGGCTCCCACGTAAAGCTGGGCGATGTAGTGGACGAACGGGGAGACGATTTCAATGTTGAGCAGACCGTCGCACGCCTCCTTCCACAGCATGCGGGCCGCTTCAAACGGGGACGTCCGCTGCTTGTAGACGCGGTCGGAGCAGATTGCGTCAAACATGTCGGCAACTGCCACCACCTGACACTCCAACGGGATCTGCTCATCCTTCCGCCCGTCCGGATAGCCGGAGCCGTCCAGCCGCTCGTGGTGCAGCAGGGCACAAATCGCGAGTGTTTCGTGAGCGTCCTCCATCTGCTTGAGAATCTCGTACCCGTACACGGTGTGCCGCTTCATCTCGGCAAATTCCTCGTCCGTCAGCTTGCCGGGTTTGAGCAGGATTTCCCGCGGCACGCGCGTTTTGCCGATATCGTGCAGAAAACCGGCCGCTCCCATCAACGAGATACGCTCCTCGTCCCATTTCAACAAGCGGGCGATCAGCGTACAGAGAATCCCAACGTTGAGGGAGTGGCGGTACGTGTAGCTGTCCGCACCTTCCAGCACGTACAGGGATCGAAACAGCCCGAGCCGCTCCCCCACCTGATCCGCCAGCGTTTGAAACGCCTGGCAGAACTCGTGCAGGCTCGGCATCTGTCCAATGTCCACGCGCTCAAACAGCCGCCTCGTCTGCTCCATCGCTTCCAGGTAGCAGACCACAATCTCCCGGTCCCCACCCTTGTCCAGCAGCTGGGCGGAGATCTTTTCGCCATTCCCCTCAGACAGGTCTTCTGCGATGCTGACGCGCGTGATGCGCTGTTTGCGCAGCGAATTCACGTGAGCGGCTGTCAGTACGGTTCGCCGAGGCAACAGCAGCACACCGGCATCCGAATAGAGATCCTCGGCCAGCACTTTGCCGACCAGTTCAGGATTTACAGAAGCCATTGGCATAGCATCAAACCTTTCCTAGCATTCATATTTTTTCTAAATTATAGAAAACAACCACTTTTTCTGACAACCTTTTTTCGACAATAGTCGCATGACAAAAGTCACAATCACATTGGCATGCTGCAGCATAGGATAAATGGCGGACCTGTGGAGGTTGAGTCAAGGAGGTAACCAGGCCATGACCTCGCTGTATATCACGCCCAAGGCGTGGAAGCAGATCGAACTTTCAGTCAGAAATAATCCCTCCCTGGAAACGGGAGGGATATTGATGGGATACGCGTTAAACGATAAAGAGTGGCTGATTACCTATGCCAGCGATCCCGGTCCCAAAGCCGTTCGTCATCCCAACGCCATCTTGTTTGACGACGACCACCTGCGCAGGCTGGTGCGCAAGTTGAGCCGACGGCAGCGCTGGCAGTACATCGGAGATTGGCACAGCCACACCATCAAAAGGCTGACGCCCAGCAAGGGAGACCGCCGTACGATTTGGACGAAGGCAAATCAGTCCCTCTACATGTCTTCATCGCCGATCATGCTGATTGTCGGACTGAACAGACAAGACAAGCTGCAGGCGCGCGCTTTTATTCTGGAAAACTCCCTGCGCGAAGTGGAGAAGGTTGAGCTTGCCACTCGGCGATCGCTTCGACAGCGCGACGGAAAATCTCCATAGCCTTGGTCGACTCCCCGGCTGGCTGGTTTGCCGCGACGACGGCAATGGCGTACCGGGGGGTGTCGACCGGCGTGTAGCCGACAAACCAGAGGTGGTTGCTGCCGTCGCCAGCCCCCGTCTGCGCGGTGCCGCTTTTGCCCGCCACCGGCCACGGCGCCTGCAGCAGCAGCCGGCCCGTTCCTTCGGTTACGACGAGGCGCAGCAGGCGCCTCATTTTTTTGGCTGTCACATAGTCAATCCCCGACTCCGGCAGCCGGTGCTCCGGAAAGCGGTAAAACGTCTGACCGTTTCGATACGCGATCTCACTCACCAACCGCACCTGGCCGGGCTGCCCGCCCCGCAGGATGGTCACCATCAGATTGGCGGCCTGCAGCGGCGTAATCCGCACATCCCGCTGGCCGATCGCTGTCTGGATCAATACACCTTCATCCTGGCGGGATACCGACTCGGCGAACACCCGTCCCTGCTCCTCGCCGTCCATCTGCCGAAAACCGTCCAGTTTGAACAGGTGCGGCGTGACGTGGCCCACCGGAGAAGACAAGCCCAGACGGCGGGCGTAGTCTTCCAGTTTGTCCCCGCCGATCCGTTTGGCAATTTCGGCAAAGGTGATGTTGCAGGACTGGGCAAACGCCTCCTCCATTGTCAGCGCACCATGACCGTCCCGCTTCCAGCAGGAAAAGCCGTATTTGCCATAACTGCCGCGGCAGACAAACCGCTCGGTGGGGGAAACCAGCCCCTCCGCCAGGGCAGCCGTGGCCACAACCGTCTTGAATACGGAACCGGGAGTGTACTGCTTGACAGCGCGGTTTCGCCACGCCCCCTGCTGCACGTCCACCTTCGTCTGGTCGTACTGCGGCCGGCTGACCATCGCCAGGACGTCTGCGTGTTCGGCATCCAGCACGACGATCGCCCCTTCTTGCATACCGGCGCTGTCCGCCGCCCGCTCCAAGCGGCGCTGCAGGTCGGCGTCCAGCGTGGTGACCAGCGACAGCGGGTAGTACTCGTTTTCCTGCCGCGTGTAGCGGATGTCCAGACCCTTGAGCGGCTTTCCCTCGCCGTCCACATAGTAGGAGAGCACGGACGGCTCCACGCCCTGCAAAAACCGGTCAAAGCTGCGTTCCAGGCCGGACGCGCCGACCGTGCTGTCCGCGTTCATTTTTCCTTCCGCCCACTCGTCCGGATAGAGCTTGCGGACCAGATCGGGATTGCGGTGGATGTAGCCGATCACGTGCTTGGCCACCTCGTCCGTCCGATAGCGCTCCGTCACCTTCAGGGCGAGGACGCCGGGAATCCCCAGCGCGTTTACCTGATCCGCCTGCCGCTCGCTCAATGGGACCAGCCTGCCGTCTGTCTGCCTCAGCATGATCGGAGCTTTCGCTTTGGTCATCACGTCTGTCAGCATCGTTTTCGGCACTTGCACGATCTCCGCCAGCCGCTTCCAAACGCCGTTGTCCTGCAGGCTGCTCCTCGCCAAAGGGAACAAAAGCAGGGCGAGTTGTTCCTCTCCTGTAAAGGGGTAGCCGTTTCGGTCGAGGATGTCGCCCCGGCCGCTGTTTAACACGATACTCTGCTGCCGCTGCTTGACCGCATTTTTCACCAAATCGATGCCGTGTTTGGAGAAGCGGTGCGATGCCCACAGTTGTATCCACCAGAGGCGGACCAACAGCCCGGCCCACACCAGCGTCATGAACAACAGCACGAGAAAGTGGCGCCGTTTCACCCGTCGTTCCAGGTCCATGCGCAATCCCCCCGCCTTTTTTTTCCAGTATTGCCGGAGAAGGTGGCGGGAAAACCTGATGGGACCCTTCGTTTTCACAGCTCAGGCATGAAAAAAGCGCGCCGCTAGTTAGCGGTGCGCTCGCGTATCGGTTCAGATATTCACGTGCGGTGATGTCCCTGACTGAGCCGGTCACGCTGCCTGCGGCTTCGATCGGCCCGGCAAGGCAGCGATCTTTTTCCCGGCCTGGCTGACGTCGCTTACGCGTTGGAGAGCTGCTGTTTCTCCAGCAGGATGTTGCGGATCTTGGTCGACAGGAGATCGAGCGCAACCCGGTTGTAGCCGCCTTCCGGGATGATCACGTCGGCGTACCGCTTGGTCGGCTCGATAAACTGCAGGTGCATCGGCCGTACGACGTTGAGGTACTGGTTGACCACCGATTCAAGCGAACGGCCGCGCTCTTCGATGTCGCGCATGATCCGCCGGACGATGCGCACGTCCGCGTCAGTGTCGACAAACACCTTGATGTCCATCAGGTCGCGGATGCGGGGATCTTCCAGGATCAGCATGCCTTCCAGAATAATCACGTCTTTCGGCTCCACCAGCACTGTTTCCTTTTTCCGATTGTGCACCTTGAAATCGTAAATCGGCTTTTGGATCGGTCGGCGCTGCATCAGCTCCTGCAGGTGAAACAGCAGCAGATCGTTGTCAAACGCAAACGGGTGGTCGTAATTGGTCATCGCACGCTCTTCCAGACTGAGGTGGCTCTGGTCCTTGTAGTACGAATCCTGCTCAATCATGGCGACGCTGTCGTTTTGAAACTGGCGAAACAGTTCCCGCGCCACGGTTGTTTTGCCGGAGCCGCTGCCCCCGGCGACCCCAATCAATACGGGGTGACCCATGCTCCATGTCTCCTTCCTCTGGCTACTCCCTGGCCTTACAGCCGGGGACCGTTCTCAGTTGTGTAATCGGCTGTCCGCTTCAGGCTGACGGCCAGGCCGTCGCCCACCGGAACAAACGTCGTTTCCAATTGCGGATGCTGCGCCAGGCAGGTGTTGAACTGCCGCAGCTTGTCCACCAGCGACCGCTGTCGTTTTCCCGCTTCTTCCGGCGCCGCCACCAGCCCGCGAAACAGGACGTTGTCAGACAGCACCAGCCCTCCTTCGCGCAACAGCGGCAGGTAGAGATCGAGAAACGTGCGGTACTGTCCCTTGGCGGCGTCGATAAACAGACAGTCAAATTGGTACGTGTCCGGCAGACCGAGCGTGGCGTCTCTATTGAGAATCTCGATCCGCTCTGACAACCCGGCTTCGGCGATGTTGGCACGCGCCCGCTCCAGACGCTGTTCGTCGATGTCCATCGTGACGATACGGGCTTCCGGTGCCGCCTCCGCCATCCAGATGGTGGAATAACCGATGGCGGTCCCCACTTCCAGAATCGACTGCGGCCGGTGAAGCTGGAGCAACATCCGGATCGTCTGCGCTGTCGGCAGTTGGACGATGGGAATGCCCTCTTCCGCCGCTTCCCGCTCCAATCGCGCCAGCAGCGGGGAACGCGGCGGGATCAGCCCCGTCACATAAGCATCAATCGCCGGATTGGTAATCATCACATCACGCTCCCTAACCTAACAACCGGATCATTATAGCATACCCGCGGGCAAAAAACAGAGGAAACCGCGTCAGTTCCCTCTGCTTTTCGCATCGTTGGCCTGGTGCTCGGCCAGCGTGCGGGAAAAGTAATGCTCGGACGAACCGTCCTTTTTGGTCACGTAAAAGAAATAATCGTGTTGGGCCGGATGGACGACGGCTTCCAGCGACGCCCGGCCGGGGTTGGCGATCGGCCCGGGCGGCAGTCCCGGATGCTTGTACGTGTTGTACGGACTGTTTACCTTTAGATCGTCATACGTCAGCCGGTCGCGCTGCTTGCCGAGAACAAACTGGACGGTGGCGTCGGCCTGCAACAGCCACCCTTCACGCAGCCGGTTGTAGTAGACACCGGCCACGATCGGCCGCTCCTTGTCCACCACGACTTCCCGTTCCACGATGGACGCCAGGCGGACTGCCTCATCCATGGTCATGTTCCTCTGCTTCAACGTTTCCGTCCACTCCGGTTGCCATTCCTTTTGGAACTGGGCGAGCATCTTGGCGATGATCTCGTGCGCGCTGGCCCCCTTTTTCACTTCGTACGTCTCGGGGAACAGGTAGCCCTCCAGGCGGTATTTTCGCCCTTCTGTTTTCGGAATGGCCGCGACAAACGGAAACTCCGGAAAGCTTCCCTGCTCCACTTCCCGCAAAAATTCCGCCTTGTCAACAAGTCCTTTTTGGGCCAGATGATCGGCGATCTGCTCCACGTTCCAGCCCTCCGGCACGGTAAAGCGAACGGAGTTCACCACGATCTTGCCCTGCGCCATGGCTAGCAGGATCTCATCGACGGTGGCACCCGTCTGAAACTGGTAGGTCCCGGCCTGCAGGCGGGAGCCGATCCCCTGGTATTTGGCATAGTAGGCAAACAGGTCGGCGTTGCGGATCAGCCCCTGCTCCTCCAGCAGACGGCCGATCTCCCGCACCGACGAACCGGACGGAATGGTTACCGTTTTAACTGTGCGCTCGCCATTTGGCGGCTGCAGCCCTTGATACACGTAAAATGCCGCTCCTCCCGCCGCGATCAGCAGACAGAACAGCGCGACCCCCAACCGAAACAGGCGGCCGCGCCTGCGCCGCTTGGGCGGCGGCCATTCGGCGCTGCGATCTTGTTTCAGTGACAGATGATTCACGACAGAGTCCTCCTTTTTTCGCGGTGCCTCGCTGCCAATCCATTGATTTCGACACAAGGCACCTGGGACCCCAAAGAGGGCTCGTCCCTGCATCTTTTCCATTATACCCAAGGCATGTCCTGCTGTCATCAGCACGTGATCCATGCAGTTTTTGGGCACATCATGCAGGCGACAGGCAGGCGGAGCGCAACGCCACGGGCAAAAAAACGAGAGGGCTGCATCGCCCTCCCGTTATTGCTCTTACAGCTCTTCTTTTTCCAGGTCGGCAATCAGGGTCTCGAACGTCGCCTCCACCTGTTCCCACTCCGCATCGTCCTCGATTGGCTGGAGCATGTCAGTGCCGTCGTAGCGCAGGAAGTGAACCTCGTACTCCTCTTCATCTTCCTGGTCGACGGGAACCAGCACGAGATACGTGCGGTCTTCGATGTCAAAAATGTACATGATACGGAAATCACGCGGGTTGTCATCGCCTTCTTCGGTCAGTGCGATCACATCCCCGACTTCAAACTCATCAAACAGTTCTTCGCTCATATCTCGGTCACCTCGATTTTGCGTCCAAGTAACCCTGCAGGATTAATGTGGCCGCCATTTTGTCTATCACGTTTTTGCGTTTTTGCCGGCTGACATCGGCAGTAATCAACATTCGCTCCGCGGCCATGGTGGTCAGCCGTTCGTCCCAAAGACGTACAGGCAGCCCCGTCCGTTCCTCGAGCCAACGGGCAAACGCCTGGCAGCTTTCCCCGCGCGCTCCGATGGTGCCGTTCATATTTTTGGGCAGGCCCACGACAATTTCGCCGACCTGATAATATTGTATCCATTCTTTCAAGCGGGCGAGATCCTTCTCCTTTGACTGGCGCCTGATCGTCTCCACCCCTTGGGCGGTCCAGCCCAGCTCATCGCTGACGGCCACGCCGATGGTTTTCTCGCCCACATCCAATCCCAGAATTCGTGCCATTGCCTGCACACACCTACTTGCGTTCTTCCGACAAGTAGACGGTTACCAGCTCTTCAATAATTCTGTCCCGCTCAATTTTGCCGATCAGGCTGCGCGCATTGTTGTGGCGGGGAATGAATGCCGGATCACCGGAAAGCAGGTAGCCGACGATCTGCGTAATCGGGTTGTACCCCTTCTCTTGCAGGGCCTTGTAGACCTCTGTCAGCGTCTCCCGCACTTCCACCGTATTATTTTCCTTGGGCACCGTGAACTTCATGGTTTTATCCATCGAACTCACGATCAACACCTCGATTCCTCTGAGACTCTTCCGCATTCGCTCTTCACATGTGTATTCGCCTCAAAACGGCCGATTCCTTGTCGATCGAACACTTTTCTTGTCAGGCAATACGTGGCGAGGAGAGACGGCGGCGTTACTTCGCCACCGCCTGTCCTTTCACCAGATCGTAGACCAATTCCAGCGCCTCTTGCAGCTTGGCAGGGTCCTTGCCGCCCGCCTGGGCCATGTCAGGACGGCCTCCGCCTCCTCCGCCGCAGCGGGTGGCCACTTCCTTGATCAGTTTGCCTGCATGGAAGCCCTTGTCCATCAGGTCTTTGGTCACGCCGGCCACCAGGTTGACCTTCTCGCCGTCCACCGCACCAAGGACGATGACAGCCGATCCCAGTTTGTTTTTCAGCTCGTCTACCATGCCGCGCAGGTTATCCATATCGGTCGCGGAGACGCGGGCAGCCAGCACCTTGACGCCTTCCACCTCTTTCAGTTTGTCGGTCAGCGACGCTGCTTCGATGTTGCCCAGTTTGGCGCGCAGCGATTCGTTTTCGCGCTGCACGTCCTTCAACTGCTGCTGGAGCGCCTCGATGCGGGCCGGCGTCTCTGCCAGGACTGGTGCCTTGAGTGCGTTGGCCACCTCTTTCAGCGTGCTCAGCTGCTGGTTGAGGTAGTGGTAGGCGCCGCGTCCCGTCACTGCTTCGATCCGGCGCGTGCCCGCCCCGATGCCGCTCTCGCTGACGATCTTGAACAGGCCGATTTCCGCCGTGTTGGACACGTGGCAGCCGCCGCACAGCTCCAGACTGTAGTCACCCACCTTGACCACGCGGACGATCTCGCCGTACTTTTCACCGAACAGCGCCATCGCTCCCATCGCCTTCGCTTCGTCAAGGGACTTGTGGAAGATGTCTACGTTCAGGTTGGCCCACACTTTTTCGTTGACGATCGCTTCGATCCGCTCCAGTTCTTCCGGAGTCACCGCACTGATATGGGTGAAGTCAAACCGCAGGCGATCCGGCGCCACCAGCGAACCGGCCTGGTTGACATGCGTGCCCAGCACGTCTTTGAGCGCCTGGTGCAGCAAGTGTGTGGCCGTGTGGTTTTTGGTGATGTCGAGTCGGGCATTCCGGTTCACTTCGGCGCGGACTTCTTCGCCGACGCGCAGTGTGCCTGCCTCCACAACGACGGTATGCACGTGTTGGCCCATCGGCCCTTTTTGCACGTCGGTGACGCGCGCCTTGACGGAGTCGGAAATGATGAGGCCCTCGTCGTTGATTTGACCGCCGCTTTCCGCGTAAAACGGGGTACGGCTCAAGACGACCTGGACAGTCTGTCCTTCTTCCGCCTCGTCAGCAAGCTGGTTGTTGGCGATGATCGCCTCTACCTTGCCATTCGCTACCAATTCAGTATACCCAACAAATTCGCTCGTAACCGTCAAATCGGCAAGCGGGCCGCCCTGTGTCTGCATGCTGTCCACGTCCTGGCGGGCGGCACGGGCACGCTCGCGCTGTTCCTCCATCGCCCGCTCGAATCCTTCGCGGTCCACCGTCAGCCCTTGTTCGCCGGCAAAGTCTTCGGTCAGGTCAACCGGGAACCCGTAGGTGTCGTACATTTTGAAGACGTCCTGGCCGGACAGTTGGCTCTTGCCTTCCGCCTTTGCCGTTTTCACCATTTCGGCCAGAATGGCGAGGCCGTCGTTCAACGTTTCGTGGAAGCGTTCCTCTTCGGCGCGGATCACTTTTTCGATGAAGGCGCGCTTCTCCACCACTTCCGGATAGAAATCGCCCATCATCCTGCCGACCGTTTCCGTCAGGCGATAGAGGAACGGCTGCTCCACGCCAAGCTTTTTGCCCATCCGCACTGCACGGCGCAGCAGGCGGCGAATGACGTAGCCGCGCCCTTCATTGGAAGGCAGCGCGCCGTCGCTGATGGCAAAGACGACGGTGCGGGCGTGGTCGGCGATCACCTTCAGCGCCACGTCCAGGTCCGGGTCCTGCTTGTAGGCGACGCCGGAGATGGCACTGGTCGCCTCGATCAGCGGGAACAGCAGGTCTGTTTCAAAGTTGTTGTCCACGTCCTGGATGATGGACGCCATCCGCTCCAGCCCCATGCCGGTGTCAATGTTCTTTTTCGGCAGCGGCGTGTAGCTGCCGTCCGGGTTGTGGTTATACTGCGAGAAGACCAGGTTCCACACTTCCAGGAAACGCTCATTTTCGCCGCCCGGGTACAGTTCCGGGTCGTTGGGATCGTTGCCGAAGCGCTCGCCGCGATCGTAAAAAATCTCGGAGTTGGGACCGCAGGGGCCTTCGCCGATGTCCCAGAAGTTGGCTTCCAGGCGAATGATCCGCTCTTCGGGAATGCCCACTTTTTTGTGCCAGATGTCAAACGCCTCGTCGTCCTCGGGGTGAATCGTAACCCACAGACGCTCCGGTTCAAATCCGATCCACTGCGGGCTGGTGAGGAATTCCCATGCCCAGGTGATCGACTCTTCTTTGAAATAGTCGCCGATGGAGAAGTTCCCCAGCATTTCAAAGAACGTGTGGTGACGAGCCGTGCGTCCCACGTTTTCGATGTCGTTGGTGCGGATCGATTTTTGCGAGTTGACAATTCGGGGGTTGTCCGGCACGACTCGGCCGTCAAAGTACTTTTTCAGCGGTGCCATCCCGCAGTTGATCCACAGAAGCGACGGGTCGTCGTGCGGAATCAGCGGCGCGCTCGGCTCCACGTGGTGTCCCTTGCTTTTGAAGAAATCGAGATACATTTGGCGGATTTGGCTGCCAGTCAGTTTCTTCATCGAAAATCCTCCCAAAAAATGAGTGTGAAACGCGTACATGATCGGAAAAAGGGTCGCTCCCTCCCGGACGAAGCGGCGGACCTGCGCGAAAAAAAAGTCCCCATCCCCTCAGGGACGAGAACTTGTCTCGCGGTACCACCCTGCTTACAGGCAGCCTGATCAGACGAATCTGCCTGTCGCTCGCTTGCGGACAGATAACGGTGTCGAACCGCCGGTTTTTGCCCGGTCTTGGGAGTAGCCTTCCGCTGCACTTCTTCTGGCCGCTCTCCCAGCCTGTGGAGCGTCCTCTCTGGAGAAGGGCTGCAGCGTACTCATTCCTTCATCGATCCATGCTCTTTTTCATTATTCGTATTATAAAATTGTTTGCCGAAACCTGTCAACTTTCGTGCAGCATCAGGGCAATCCGGCTGATCACCACTTTACATACTGCCAGCACCGGAACAGCGACGATCAGACCGATGATGCCGCCCACCGCCTCTCCGGCCAGCAGGGCCATGATGATCAGGAGCGGATGCAGATGAAGCGAGCGGCCGACGATGTTGGGCGAGAGGATGTTGCCCTCCAAGATCTGAATGACAATGTTGACGGCCAGCACCATGAGCGCCATTTTCATGGAGATCGTCAGGGCGACGATCAGGGCGGGAGCAGCGCCGATGATCGGGCCGATGTAGGGAATGACGTTGGTCAGGCTGACAAACGTGGCCAACACGAATGGATACGGCATGCCGATCAGCCAGTAACCGACGCATGCGCAGGCGCCCACGATCAGGGCCACGGTCATTTGGCCGTGTATGTAATTGCCGAGCGACTCGTTGACGTCGCGCAGAACGGCCAGCACCTGCTTGCGGTATTTCGCCGGGATGATGGACATGCCTGTGCGGTGCAGGTCTTTCATGTCCTTGAGCAGGTAAAAGGCGATAAACGGAACCACTGCGTAGGCGAGCAGCTTGCCCAGCGTATTGCGCGCATTGTCGACCAAAAGTGTGATCGAATGGGACATCCGTTCCTGGGACTGGATAATGACCCGGTCCACCCCTAGCGAGATGCTGTCCGGCAAAAAGTACTTGTACGCTTCCCACTCCCGCATCCATGTGTGGTACCACTCCGTCAGGCGCGGCAGATCGTCGGACAGCTCCGCGAGCTGGCGGGCAAAGATGGGAATGGCATTGACAATCCCGATGGTGATGATCAGCACGAACCCCGCGTAGATCAGCAGCACGGCCACCATGCGCGGCACTCGCCTGTTTTCCAGCGCCTGCACGATCGGATGCAGCACGTAGGCGATCAGCAGGCCGACGAGAAAGGGCATCACAATCTCCGACAGCAAGTGAAACGTTTTGGCGACCACAGGGCGCAGCAGCCAGAGCAGATTGCCGATGACCAGCAGCACAATCGCCCAGACGGCCGCGGCAAACAGGCGGCTGCGGCGAAGTTCCTCCACCCTGCCCCCTCCTCCCTCTGATTCGTATCTGTTAGCGTGTGCAAGTCGCGGAATTTCATGTACGGTATTGACATGCGTGCGGCACCGGTGTACGATGATACTACAAACGGATATATTCTCCAAAGGGGAGTAGCTTGTCACAGCAAAGTCGTCATTACGGGAGCAATCCCCGGCTTTGTTGGCAACGTAATGTTGTAAGCAAGACCTTTGCCGAGTGATGGGTAAGGGTCTTTTCTGTTCATACGACCTTTACCCGTTGAGGTAAAGGTCGTTTTGTTTTCCTCCCCTTGACGCAGACTACATAGCGCATGTCTGTTCGAAGGAGGACGCCGGCCTTTACGAGAAATGTCCGCATTAAAGGAGGTTGTAGAGACAAATGGACGTGTTGTTTACCCCCGCATTCTGGTCTGGACTGTTAGCGATCATCGTAATTGATCTGGTACTGGCGGGCGACAACGCAATCGTAATCGGGATGGCCGCACGCAACCTGCCGTCCCATCAGCAAAAGAAGGCGATCATCTGGGGAACGATCGGGGCGATTGTGATTCGAGCCACCGCTACGCTGGCGGTTGTCTGGCTGCTGAAAATCCCGGGGCTGCTGTTCGTCGGCGGATTAATGCTGATCTGGATCGCCCTGAAACTGCTGGTGCAGGACGATGGGCACGAGACGGTGAAAGCGGGAACGAGCCTGGTCTCGGCCATCTGGACGATCATCGTCGCAGACGCCGTGATGGGTCTGGACAACGTGATCGCAGTCGCAGGGGCCGCACACGGCAGCTTTCTGCTCGTCGTGGTCGGTCTCTTGATCAGCGTACCGGTCATGGTGTGGGGCAGCACCCTGGTGTTGAAGCTG
The DNA here is from genome assembly GCF_013096935.1 of Brevibacillus sp. MCWH. NCBI lineage: Bacteria > Bacillati > Bacillota > Bacilli > Caryophanales > Paenibacillaceae > Brevibacillus > Brevibacillus sp. MCWH. The sequence goes on from NZ_SDLF01000006.1 coordinate 135,166, forward strand.
ATGGAGCGCTTCCCTGCCGTCATCTACATCGGGGCAGCCATCTTGGCCTACACCGCGGGCAGCATGATCACGAGCGAGAAACTGTTGGCCGGTTTCTTCACCGCTCACGTGATCCTGAAATGGATCTTCATCGTGGCCGTGGTCGTCGGCGTACTGCTGATTGGCCGCATCAGGAATCAACAGCAAAAGCGCATGGCGGAACAATCGTAACCGCAAAAAAGCAGCCCGAACGGCAGTGGACCGTTCGGGCTGTCTTCATGGACTTTTCCGCTTGCCATGTGACACCGGCTAACGGGCGACGGCGCGAAGCAGCGAGCGGCTCATGTTGATCACGTTCATCATGTTGCGCAGCGAAACGGGCATACGGTTGACCCGAATCCCAAACCGCCGTTTGCGCCGCCGCGGTGAGACCATAAACCCGACCGCCGCGATCAGACCGCTAGCGGCAATCACGCCAATCAGATTGCGTCCGGACATGCCGATGACACCTCCTCGGGTAATGGGCCGTCTGTTCACATGTTCAACTGGGCGGAAACATTCTGGTCGTCGATAAACAGGTCGTTGAGCGAATGCAGCGAGCCATCCTCTTCCACCTGGTAGACGGAAGCGATCTGGTCGCCGTCGACGCTCATCTCGATGAAGCAGTTCCAACAGTAATACTGCGTGGTTCCAATCTTGCCGATGTCTTTGGAACCGCAGTTCGGGCATATGACACGCATCACACGCAATTCCTCCCTTTCACGCCTGGCTGCGAACCCAGTCCGGCACGATCAGGTTTTCTTCCCCGACGATGACGGAAGGTGGCGCGGACAGGCGTTTGCGCCCTTCGGTAATGTCCGCAAGCCAACCGTTCGATAGTTCGTACCCTACAAGTTTCTCCCAATCCGCAGAGAAGTAAACATCTTCCAGTATGCCCAAGCGTTCCCCGGAAGCGGTGATGACCGTTTTCCCCTTCAGCTTTGTTCTGCCCGTCAGGATGCCGGTGAGCGGCAGGTCGGCGAGACGGTCAAGGGAGGTGATGGCGTCTTTGCCCGTCACGGTAAGGCAGGATTCCCCTACCGCGTGGATGCGTTCGGAAGGAATGCAGGTGCCAGGGTGGAACCAGCCCTGTTCGCTTAGCAAGACCCCCCTTACACGCCAGGCGGAGTCACAGAGAATGTCACGGACCGTGCCGATCTCTTCCCCCGTTTCCAGGCAGACGATCGGCAAGCCGATTACATCCAATGCCTTGCGCATGTCGGGACATCCCCCTTCCGCTTTCTTTAGTATCAAGCGGTGCGGGACGATCCATGCGGAACAACTTGTTCCAAGGCTCACCCTTGCTTCAATCGCTCTTCCAGATAGCTGTAGCGCACGCCCTCTTCGTCGGTCTCTACCGCGAGGCGAAACGCATCCGGCTCCCCGCACATGATCAAAAACGACTTGCTGCGGGTAATTCCCGTATACACCAGCTTGCGCCGCAGCATGCGGTGGTAGCTGCGGACAAACGGCATGACCACGATGGGAAACTCGCTGCCCTGCGACTTGTGCACGGAGCAGCAGTAGGCCAGTGTGAGCTGGTGATACTCCGAACGCTTGTACACCACTTCCCGGCCGTCAAAGGAAACGACCATCATCTCGGTGTTCTCTGCGTTTTCATTCGGGTAAAAAATGGCGACAATTTCTCCCATGTCGCCGTTGAACACCTGTTCCTCGGCGTTGTTGACCAACTGCAGCACCTTGTCCCCGGTGCGGAAGACGGTGTCGCCAAACGTCACCTCCCGCTTCTGTTCAGTCTTGGGATTGAACAGTTGCTGCAGCTCTTCGTTCAGCCGGTTTACTCCGGCATTTCCCTTGTACATGGGAGCGAGGACTTGTACATCTTTGGCCGTATACCCTTTCTTTACGGCTCCGGCGCAGATTTGTTTCACCGCTTCCACCACATCTTGTGGCGAACTTGTGAAAAATCGACGGTCAGGCGTCGTGGCCAACAAATCGGACGGGACCAATCCCTTGCGGACATCGTGAGCCAGCCGGATGATCGAGGACTCCTGCGCCTGCCGGTAAATCTCGCTGAGCTGTACGCGCGGCAACAGACCCGAGCGGATCATGTCCTGCAGCACGTTGCCGGGGCCGACCGACGGCAGCTGATCCGGGTCGCCCACCATAATCACCTGCATCTCGTCCGGCACGGCGCGAAACAGCTGATTGGCCAGCCAGACGTCCACCATCGACATCTCGTCGACGATCAACAGCCGTCCCCGGATCGGATGCTCCGCGTCGTGCTGAAAGCTGTCCCCTTTCCAACCGAGGAGGCGGTGAATGGTCATCGCTGGCAGACCGGTTGTCTCCGACATGCGTTTGGCTGCCCGACCGGTGGGAGCGACCAGCAGGATGGGGAAGGGATTTTCTTCGTCGTAGGTCTTCAGGTCTAGCGAAATGCCGTGCAGTTGGGCAAACACGCGACAGATCCCGCGAATCACCGTCGTTTTCCCCGTGCCGGGACCGCCGGTCAAGAGCATCAGTCCGGATTTGATCGCCTGCTCGATCGCATCCCGCTGCGTTTGGGCGTACGTGATGCCCAGCTCTTCTTCCACTGCGCCCAGCGCCCGGTAAAACTCCGAAGCGGGAAAGGCGCCGAACTCGTCCCGTTCGGCAAAGTAGCGCAGCCGCTTGGCCAGCCCAATTTCCGCAAAAAACAGCGAAGGCAGATAGACCCGGTCTTCGTCCCAGACCACTTTGCTCTCGACAAAAAGCGATTCCACGGCAAGCGCAATCTCCTCCGGCTGAAAGCGGTGTCCCCCGCACTCGTCCAACAGGCGCAGCGTTTTTTCACACAGCTCGTCCGCCGGCAGAAACACGTGTCCTTCGGAGTAGCAGGCTTCCTGCAAAACGTACAGGGCTGCCGCCTTGACCCTTTCCTCCGAGGAAGCGGCAATTCCCGTAGCCCGGGCGATTTCGTCCGCCCGCTTGAACCCGATGCCCGCGACATCCTCGATCAGCCGATACGGCTGTTCCGTCAGGACAGTCATCGTCTCCAGCTTGTACGTCTGATAAATCCGCAGCGCCAACTGGACGCCGATGCCAAACTCGTAGAGAAACACCATCGCTCTCTCCAGGGAGCGGTGTTCCATCACCGACTCGTAGATCTGCTTGGCGCGCGTCTCCGAGATACCCGGCACCTCCACGAGCCGCTCCGGCTGCTCGGCGATGATTGTGAGCGCCTCTACGCCCAGATGCTGCACGATGCGTTTCGCCATCGTCTTGCCGATGCCTTGAAACAGTCCGCTGGCCAGATAGCGCTCCACTCCTGCCCGGGTCTTGGGCGTTTCCCGTTCATACCTGTTGACTGCGTACTGCTGCCCAAACTTTGGATGCGTCTTCCACTCACCGTAAAACGTGTACAGCTCCTCCGGATGCGGCCGGGGGAAGTTCCCGACGACCACGACCTCGGCATCCTTCACCGGTTCTGTAGTCTCCTCCACTGTTAGACGAATGACACCGTACCACGTTTCTTCATTGTAAAAAATTTCTTGCGCGACATAGCCGCGTATGTAAGGTTCGGCAAACAAGGAAAGTGTCTGCTGTGACACCGCACACGCCTCCCGGATGGGAAAATCCCGCGGGATTCCCCCGAAACTCTTGTTCGATTATAAAATCGTTCTGCCAGCTCTGACAACCGCGCCGACGGCAAACGGGCCGTCCTTCACGTCGATTGGCAAGAAAAAAACCAGCAGCGTTCTCGTGCGCTTGCTGGTTGTTGTGACTTCTGTGAATCGGTCCGGCCCAGGATCATCGGCCGCAACCGTCTGCAGCTGTCAGAAAAGATTACCGCGCCACCCGTTTGACGATGTCCGCCGTCGTTTGCGCCGCCTGCTCCACCTCTTCCACCGTGTTGGTGATGCCAAAGCTGAAGCGAACAGCCGAACGCATGACCGGATCGTCCAGGCACATCGCCTGCAGAACGTGGGACAGTTCCAGCGAACCCGACGTGCAGGCGGAGCCGCTGGCGGCGGCAATGCCGGCCAGATCCAGGTTCATCAGCATCGTCTCGGTATGGACGCCCGGAAAGCTGACGTTGAGGATGTGCGGCAAATGCCGTTCGGGGTGACCGTTTACGTGATACGCGATGCCCGCCTCCCGCCAGACGGCAAGCATCGCTTCGCGCATCTGCCGGTACTTGGCGACGCGCTCCTCCATCTCCCTGGCCGCGATCTCCGCCGCCTCTGCAAAGCCGACGATGCCGGCCAGGTTTTCCGTGCCGCCCCGCCGATTCCGCTCCTGTTTACCTCCGTGCAGATGCGGCTGAATCGGCACCTTCCGTCCCAGGTACAGGGCCCCTACGCCTTTCGGGCCGTTGATCTTGTGGGCGGAGACGGAGAGCATGTCCACCGGCAGTTCGCTGACGTTGAGGGGCATCACGCCGAATGCCTGCACCGCGTCGGTGTGAAACACGATGTTCCGTTCGCGGAGAAACCGGCCAATCTCCTCGATCGGCTGGATCGTCCCCACTTCGTTGTTGCCGTACATGATCGAGACCAGCACGGTATCCGGTCGGACCGCCTGTTTGAGTTCCTCCAGGCTGACCATGCCCGTCTCATCCACAGGCAGGTACGTCACTTCAAATCCCAACTGCTCCAGGTGCGCGCAAGCATGCAGGACGGCGTGGTGCTCCACGCTGGACGTAATGACGTGCCGCCCTCGATCCTGCTGGGCCATCGCTCCCCCGATGATCGCCATGTTGTCCGCCTCCGTCCCGCCGCTGGTAAAGACGATCGTCTGCGGTTCGGCACCGAGAATGTGAGCGATCCGGTCACGCGCACGTTCCAGGCCCATGCGCGCCTCCCGGCCAAAGCCGTGCAGACTGGAGGGATTGCCGTATACGTTCGTCAGATAGGGGTGCATCGCTTCCGCCACGCGCGGATGGACAGGGGTCGTGGCGGCGTGGTCCAGATAGATCATCTCGCGCTCTCCTTTTTTGCTTCGTACGCTGTTGCGTCAAATGTAGAACATGTAGCCGTCCGTCTGTCCTTCATCCTTGTAGCTGATCAAATCCTGCAGCGTCGTGGAATCGAGGACGGCAGATATGCTGTCGCGGATGCGCAGCCACAGATAGCGCTTGGCCGGGTCTTCCTCCTCGGTGAACTCCACCGGGCTGATCGGCCCTTCCAACACGCGGATAATGTCGCCGGCGGAGATTTCATCCGGCTTTTTTGCCAGGACATACCCGCCGTATGCGCCGCGGATGCTTTTCACCAGTCCGGCATTGCGGAGCGGCGCGATCAACTGCTCCAGGTAATGTTCGGACAAATCGTGCCGCTGGGCAATGCTCCGCAGCGAAATCGGGCCTTCGCCAAAGCGGTTGGCCAATTCCATCATAATGGTCAGGCCGTAACGTCCTTTCGTCGAAATTTTCACGGTACCAACTCTCCTTTTTTCCTCTCGCTCCCTGCCCACCTCCTGCATGACCATTGACCTACATGAGACAGGCGGTTGGGGACACACTACGTTGCAGGGGGTGAATGCACATGGCCACCAATCAAAAAGCGGTAGACGGAAAAAACCATCCCTCTGCGGCGCTGTACGACCATCCAGCCGGCACGATCGCCCACAAGGCGCGATTCGGAGCCAGCGAGCAGAGCAAACAGCCGAACGAAAACGGCGATCTTCCCAACAAACCGGGCGGAACCGCCCGCACATGATCGCTCGTTCCCCCGCCACCCGGGGGAACGTTTACGGTCTGGGCGTCTGTAAGCGCTCTGCCTGTCTGCGGCGAATTTCCTGCTCGTAGCCGATCGGCTTCGGCTGATAAAACGTGTAGTCGGTCCCGTCCGGCAAATACTGCTGCGGGACGTATCCGCCGGGATAGTCGTGCGGATAGAGATACCCTTTGCCGTGGCCAAGCCGGGACGCACCCTTGTAGGCGGCGTCGCGCAGGTGGAGCGGCACCGGTTTGTGCCCGTCTCTCCTGATCGCGGCCAGCGCCTGGTTGATCCCGTTGTAGGCGGCGTTGCTCTTGGGCGCCGTCGCCAGGTACGTGGTCGCCTGGGCCAGGGGAATCCGTCCCTCCGGCATGCCGATCAACTCCACCGCCTGGAAGCAGGAAACAGCGACAGTGATCGCCTGCGGGTCGGCGTTGCCGATGTCTTCCGAGGCGGAGATCACCAGCCGGCGGGCGATAAACCGGGGGTCTTCGCCCGCGTCGATCATCCGCGCCAGCCAGTACAGGGCGGCGTCCGGATCGGAGCCGCGAATCGACTTGATAAACGCGGATATGGTGTCGTAGTGGTTGTCGCCGCTTTTGTCGTAGCGAACAGCGCGCCGCTGGATGGACTCCACCGCTACTTCCAGCGTGACGCGAATCACGCCGAGTTCATCCGGAGGCGTCGTCTTCACGGCCAGTTCCAGTGCGTTCAGCAGTCTGCGCGCATCTCCTTCGGCGTACCGGATCAGATGATCAGCAGCCTCGGGCGTGACCGTGACGTTCAATTCTCCCAGGCCCCGTTCGCGGTCGGTAACGGCTCGCTCCAAAACCTGCCGCAGTTCTTCCTCGTTCAGCGGATGGAGCGAAAATATCTGCGAACGGGAGAGCAGGGCGGCGTTTACTTCAAAAAACGGATTTTCCGTTGTCGCCCCAATCAGGATAATGGTCCCATCCTCCACACAAGGGAGCAGGGCATCCTGCTGCGCCTTGTTGAAGCGGTGTATCTCGTCGATAAACAGCGTCGTGCGCTGACCGTTCATAACCAGACGGTCTTTGGCCTCGTCCACGATGCGGCGGATGTCGGCGACTCCTGCCGTCACCGCGTTTAGTTCGGCGAAATGGGATTTGGTCGTGTTGGCGATGATTTTCGCCAATGTCGTCTTCCCCGCCCCGGGCGGACCGTAAAAGATGAGCGAAGAGACCTGGTCGGCCTCGATCGCTCGCCTGAGCAGCTTGCCAGGTGCCAAAATATGTGATTGTCCGAGCACCTCATCCACGGTCCGCGGCCTCATCCGCGCCGCCAGCGGCTGGAGTTTGCCCGAATCGTGCTGTTCGTATGCGAATGAAAAAAGATCCATTACTACATACCCTTTCATGTTAATGGGGTTGTCTCAATATCATAGCATAATGGAAACAAACGTGCATTGGCAAGCAACCATTCATCGCTCAGGCGAGTCGGCAGGTCATGTGCCTATAGCAGCGAAGTCCCCCTGCCGGATATGCCCCACTACCGAACCGAGATCACACGCTGTTCCCGGCTGCTCTGCTCCGCCCATTCAATCACCCGAATCACGTTCATCGCATCCACAGGTGAAACAGGCGCCGGTGTATCGGACACAATCGCTTCGTACATCTGTTGATAGTACGTCTGATACGCGCCGGGAATGGTTTCCACGCTGCTGCTCACGTTCAGTTCTCCCACGCTCAGCGTGAGCTGTCCATACGTCTCTTTGCGATCCCTGCCCCACTCAGGTCCTCCCGGGATCTGTCCCGCTCGCAACGCGTCTTCCTGCGGGTCCAAACCGTACTTGATGAAACTGCCCTTGTCGCCGTGAATCATAAATCGGGGACCAGGCTGACGGACCAGCGAACCGGCGTGCAAAATCACCCGCAGCGCCCCGTATCCGAGCACGATGTGGAAAAAGTCCGTCGCCCTGGCTCCGGGACGCTGCGCGCCGACATCGGCCATCACCGTCTGCGGCAGACCGAAGAGATGAAGCGCCTGATCGATCAGATGGGAACCCAGGTCGTACAGAATGCCGGAACCGGGCAAATCCCGCTCCCGCCAGCGGTCGGTCACCTCCGGACGGTAACGGTCGTAGTGCGCTTCATACAGGAAAACCTCCCCCAATGCACCGGTTTGCAGCAGGTGTTTCACCGTCAAAAAATCGTTGTCCCATCTGCGGTTGTGGTAGACGCTGAGCACGCGCCCGCGCGACTCGGCCAGCCGGATCAGCTCTTCCGCTTCCGAAGAGCGGATCACAAACGGCTTCTCCACCACGACATGTTTGCCTGCCAAAAGCGCCTGCTTGGCGTACGGGTAGTGGGAGGTGTTTGGCGCGGCAACGACCACCAGTTCAATCTGATCGTCAGACAAAAGATCATCCACGCTGGCGACCACCTCTGCCTCGGGCAGGTCGGCACGCACCTTTTCCGGACGGGATGAGACGACCTTCGCCAGTTTTAATCCCGGCACTGCCCGAATCACCGGCGCATGAAAGACCTGGCCCGATAATCCATATCCAATCAACCCGACGTTTACCTGTTTCACAATGTTCCTCCCCCTTGCTCCGTCAAACGGGAAGCGACCAAGAGCTCCACGCCCGCCTGCTCCAATGCGCCCCGAACCGTTTCCGCCGGCTCCGCGTCGGTGACGACGATGTCGATTTTGTCCAGGCTGCACACCTTGTGAAACAGCCGCTTGCCAAACTTGCTGGAATCGGCCAGCACGATGACCTGATCGGCGCATGCCAGCATTGCCTTTTTCACGTACGCTTCGTCCACCGTTTGGGCGGTCAGTCCTTCCGACGTGATGCCGCACGCGCCGAGCAGCAGTTTGTCTACGCGCATTTCGTGCAGATCGGCGATCGTCTTGGGCCCAAACAAGCCGCGGTGCCAGACGTTTAGCTGACCGCCGAGCAGATGTATTTCCGCCGACCGCTTCCGGCTGAAAATGTCGGCCACGTCAATGGAGTTGGTGACGATTACGCACTGTTCGGCTGACATGCATTCCGCCGCAAACTGCACCGTCGTGGCCGTATCCAACAGAAGATAGTCACCGCTGCGGATCAACGACGCAGCCGCCCTGCCTATCTCCCGTTTGCCAGCGGGGTTGTTCAATCGCTCTTGGTAGCTCTGCACATGCTTGGTCAAGGTGGGCAGCACTGCTCCGCCGCGGACGCGAATGATTTCCCCTCGCTCCTCCAATTTGACCAGGTCGCGGCGGGCCGAGTCGCGGGAAATGCCAAACCAGTCGCACATTTGCTCCACAGTGATCCGCTGGTGTCGCTGCAGATGGCGCAGGACAGCGGCTAGACGTTCTTCTTGCTGCATGGTAACTCCCTCGTTTACGGAAAAGTTATCTCTATGATAAGCATTTTGCTTACGACCGTCAAAAATATTCGTGTATTGCGAGTGGTTTGTAAGCAAAACGCGCAATACCGTTGATCAGGAAAAGGAGATGCGCTATAGTAGACGGAAACGATATCCAAGGAGAGGAGCGAATCAACATGGCCCGGACAGAATCCACGATGTTCCCGCTCGGTCAAAAGGCACCTGACTTCGCACTGCCGGACACGGTAACCGGCAAGGTCATGTCGCTTTCCGAGCTTGCCTCCAAACAGGCGACGGTGATCATGTTCATCTGCAACCACTGCCCGTTTGTCAAACACGTACAAGCGGAACTGGTACGCCTTGCGAACGACTACCTTCCCAAGGGCGTCTCCTTCATCGCGATCAGTTCCAATGACGCTGCCGCCTATCCGGACGATTCGCCCGAGCGGATGAAGCAGGTGGCAGAAGAATGGAAGTATCCCTTCCCGTACCTGTACGACGAAACGCAGGAGGTCGCTCGCGCCTATCAGGCCGCGTGCACACCCGACTTTTACGTGTTCGACGGCAATCTGGCATGCGCCTATCGCGGTCAATTGGACGACTCCCGTCCAGGCAACGACATTCCTGTCACCGGCGCGTCCATCCGCGCTGCTCTGGATCAACTGCTCAAAGGCGAGCCCGTAACCGTCCCGCAAAAACCCAGTCTTGGCTGCAATATCAAGTGGAAACAGCCTGAATGATGAATGAACAAAACCCACTACCGAAAGCTGGTAGTGGGTTTTGTATCATTATGTCTGCAGTCAAAGAAGCTTGCGTCCTTTTCGCAGCAGCTTTTCCTTGGGTTATCCTTTTGCCGGCTGCCAGTCCAGTATGTCGCGGACGACGACGCTGGCCAGAATCAGCCCCGCAACGGAAGGCACAAACGCGTTGCTTGCCGGGGGACGGCGCGCCTTGCTGATCGGCGAATTGGTATCGGCAATCTGGGTACGCACGTCTTCGCGGATCGTTACCGGAATTTCTTTGGAATACACCACTTTGACGCCTTTGTGGATGCCTTTTTTCCGCAGTTCGCGCCGGATCACCTTGGCGATCGGGTCGTAGCTGGTCTGGGAAATGTCAGCCACTTCGAACCGGGTCGGGTCCATCTTGTTCGCCGCCCCCATGCTGGAGACGATCGGAATGCCGCGCCGCTTCGCCTCCTGGATCACGTGAAGCTTGGCCGTCATGAGGTCCATCGCGTCAACGATGTAATCCAGCTTGTGGGCGAAAAGCTGATCGGCCGTCTCCTGGTTGTAAAACATGTTCAGTGTGACCACTTCGCACTCCGGATTGATCGCAGCGATGCGCTCCTTCATCAGCTCGGTCTTTGGCTGGCCGATGGTATGCAGGGTGGCGTGAATCTGCCGGTTGATGTTGGTGATGTCCACCACGTCCTTGTCCACCAGCACCAGCTTGCCGACGCCAGTGCGGGCCAATGCCTCCACCGTAAACGAACCGACGCCGCCGATGCCCAGCACGGCGACGGTGCTGTTTTTCATTTTTTCCAAGCCCTCGGGACCGAAGGCCAGCTCACAACGGGAAAATTGATGAAGCATGTTTCCGTCAACCTCTTCCTCTCACACGATCTGTACGACCCGGCTTCTCCCTCTTGCCCGCTGTAATGATCATCGGAAAAGTAGGAATCCCGGGCAAAAAAGGAGCCCCATAATGCCGTGCAGCTCCTGAAGTTTTGAACCTGCGCCTGGCAGGTGGGTGTCTCGCCCAACCGTTCCGGACGTCCACTCGATGGAGGCGTGTCCTCGCGGGTGGGACGGCAGACTCCCATGAATGTGTTTGTGGCTCAAAACTATTCGGAAGTCACGGGCATCGCAGGGCTATTCTTCAGTATAACCAATGTATCAGAGGCGAATGCGCCTGTGCAAGTACGCTTATTCCTGCTCGTCTTCTTCCTTGACCGTGGTGGTGATGTTCAGTTCGGCAAGCTGCAGCGGCGATACTTGTCCCGGTGCGTCCGTCATCAGGTCGCTGGCGCTTGCCGTTTTCGGGAAGGCGATGACTTCGCGCAGGTTGTTGCGGCCGGCCAGCAGCATGACCAGACGGTCCAGACCGAGGGCAATGCCGCCGTGCGGAGGCGTGCCGTATTCAAAGGCATCCAGCAGGAAGCCGAATTGCTTGCGCGCTTCCTCCTGCGAAAAACCGAGTGCCTTGAACATTTTTTCCTGCACGTCACGCTTGTAAATCCGCATCGAACCGCCGCCCAGCTCGTAGCCGTTGAGCACCATGTCATACGCCTGTGCCCTGATCTGTCCCGGGTCGGTTTCAAACAGATGCAGGTCTTCGTCTTTCGGACGCGTGAACGGATGGTGCAGGGCGACGTAGCGCTGCGCTTCTTCGTCCCATTCCAACAGCGGGAAGTCCACCACCCACAGGAAGGCAAACTTGCTGTGGTCGATCAGGCCAAGCTCTTCACCCAGTTTGGAACGCAGTGCGCCCAGCGCGTCTGCCACCACTTTCGGCTTGTCGGCCACAAACAGAAGCAGGTCGCCTTCTTCCGCTGCCAGCCGCTGTTTCAGCGCGTCAATTTCTTCCGCAGAGAAGAACTTGGCGATCGGCCCTTTCACCTCGCCGTCCTTGAAGCCCATCCAGGCCAACCCTTTCGCCCCGTAGCGGGCCGCGAATTTGCCCAGATCGTCCGCTTCCTTGCGGGAGTAGTGGCCGCATCCTTTGGCATTGATCGCTTTTACCTGGCCACCGGTAGCGACGGCACCGGCGAATACTTTGAAATTGCAGTTGGCCACGAGATCGGACACGTCCGTCAGCTCCATGCCGAAGCGGATGTCCGGCTTGTCGGAACCGTAGCGGGCCATCGCTTCCGCATAGGTAAGGCGCGGGAACGGCGTAGGAACGTCCACGCCAATCGTTTCCTTGAAAACGTGGGCGACCATCTGCTCCATCATCGGCAGCAGCTCTTCCATGGACAAGAACGACGTCTCGATGTCCACCTGGGTAAACTCGGGCTGACGGTCAGCGCGCAGGTCTTCATCGCGGAAGCAGCGGGCGATCTGGTAGTAGCGCTCCAGGCCGGAGATCATCAGCAGCTGCTTAAACAACTGCGGCGATTGCGGCAGCGCGTAAAATTCGCCCGGATGTACGCGGGACGGCACCAGGTAGTCGCGCGCCCCTTCCGGTGTGCTCTTGGTCAGGATCGGCGTCTCCACTTCAACGAAGCCGCGGCTGTCCAAAAAGTCGCGGAATGCCTTGGACGCCTTGCTGCGCAGCAGCAGAGCGCGCTGCATCTCCGGACGGCGCAGGTCCAGATAGCGGTACTTGAGTCGGACCTGCTCATCCACGTCGATTTCGTCTTCGATCACAAACGGCGGTGTCTTCGCATCATTGAGAACCTCGATTTCGGCGACGTGCACTTCCACTTCGCCGGTTTTCAGCTTCGGGTTGACCGCTTCCGGATCGCGCTGGACCACGGTTCCCTTAACGGCCAGCACGTATTCGCTGCGGACCTTGTCGGCGATTTCCCACGCTGTTTTGTTATATTCCGGGTTGAACACGATCTGCACGATGCCGGTCCGGTCGCGGAAGTCGATGAAAATCACTCCGCCCAGGTCGCGCCGTTTCTGCACCCAGCCATTCAGGACGACCTCCTGCCCGATGTGTTCCTTGCTTACTTCTCCACAATGCACGGTACGGTATTGCCACGTCATCTTCGGTATTCCTCCACTCTTCATCTCTGCGAATTATACTGAACCATTTTGTTATGCGCGTGCCGCCAGTCGTTCGGCCAGCACGGCGGCGACCTGGTCGCGCTTTACTTCCTGCTGTTCGCCGGTCGCCATCTCCTTGAGGACGACCGTGCCGTTTGCCAGTTCCGCCTCGCCGATAATCGCCGTATAAGCGGCACCCAGCCGGTCGGCCTGCTTGAACTGCGCCTTCATTTTGCGATCCAGGTAGTCCAGATCGGCGGACACCCCGGCGCGGCGCAGCTCGTCGACGAGGATGAACGCCTCCTGCTTTGCATCAGGGGTCTGGATCGCCACGAAGCAGTCAATCCCCCCGCTCACAGGCAGCTGGACGCCCTGCTTTGCCAGCGCGAGCAGCAGCCGCTCAATGCTGAGCGCAAAGCCAATGCCCGGCATGTCTTCGCCGCCCAGTTCGGCCACAAGCCCGTTGTAACGGCCGCCGCCGCAGAGCGTTTCGACAGCGCCGATTTCCGCCATTTTGATCTCAAATGCCGTCAGGGTGTAGTAATCCAGTCCCCGCACCAGCCGCGGATTGACCGTGTACGGGATGTTGAGCGCGCTCAGATAGCCCTTGACCGCCTCAAAGTGGGCAGCGGACTCGTCGCTCAGGTAGTCGAGAATGGACGGTGCGTCCTTGGTCAGCGTCCGGCATTTTTCGTTTTTGCAGTCCAGCACGCGCAGCGGGTTGCGGTCAATGCGGGATTGACAGTCGGCGCACAGCTCGCTGCGGACGCCGTTCAGGTGGGCGAGCAGGTGCTCGCGGTGGCGGGCGCGGTCCTCAAGGGTGCCGACACTGTTCAGCTCCACGCTCAAGCCCGTCAGTCCCATCTCCTGGTAGAATCGCATCGCCAGCGCGATCACTTCCGCGTCAATAGCCGGATCGCTGGAGCCGATCGCCTCCACCCCAAACTGGACAAACTGGCGGTAGCGTCCGGCCTGGGGACGTTCATGGCGAAACATCGGGCCCAGGTAGTACACTTTCACCGGCTGGTTGGGCTGCCCGTACAGCTTGTGCTCGACATAGGCGCGCACCACGCCGGCCGTCCCTTCCGGCCTGAGTGTCAGCGCGTCGTCGCTGCGCGGATTGGAGACGCTGTACATCTCCTTTTCCACGATGTCCGTGGTTTCGCCCACGCCGCGTTGAAACAGCTCCGTGCTCTCAAACAACGGCGTGCGGATTTCCTGATAATTGTAGCGGCGGCTAAGGTCGCGGGCCCTGGCCTCGACGTACTGCCACAGCTCCACGGTACCGGGCATGATGTCCTGCGTACCGCGGGGAATTTGAATCCTTGTCATCTTGCCTGAAACCTCCATTGTCTGTTCCCGCAGGAACGTTGGTAAGCAAAATAAAAAAATCTCCCGCCGCCCGACATGCCGTCTGGACATGTCAGGGACGAGAGATGGTTTTCCCGTGGTGCCACCCTGATTGGACTCCGACAGGGAGTCCCGCTTGTTGGCCGTTAACGCCGGCGTACGCCTGCCGGTTACTGGGATGGCGGCCGAAATTGCGCCGTTTTTTCCGTTCACCGACGGTCCTCGGGGATGTCATTCGCCAGGCCGTTATAGAGAAACGCTCTCAGCCGCGGCGCTTCCTCTCTGGCTATCCGTCTCCTGGGTACTTGTTCCCGTCATCAGATCAGACAATTGATCTATCGTGAAAGCTTAATGAAAATCATAGCAAACCGCCAATCCGCCGTCAACAGGCGCTCGGTAAAACTTTTTCCACCGGCTACTCCGCCTGCTGCGCAGGTGCGGCTGCGGTCCCAAAGTAGACCTGATCGAGATCACGGAGCTTTTCTTCCGTCAGTTTCCGGTAGGTTTCGTTGTACGTCTTGGGGTCTTTGGGATTGGGCCAGCGCGTCAGCTTGCCGCTGCCGGGCGCCATCAGCTTGGACACGGCGCCGCAACCCAGCCCCAGGATAGTCTGAACTTCTTCCATGATCATGATATTGTAGATGCTCTCCCGGCCGTCAAGGGCGTAGCCGACATTTTCCAGGTTGCCGAGGATGTTTTTCTGCCGGTAGAGGTAGTACGGATGGTAGCCGTGGGCTTTCGTCCACTCCGACGCCAGCTCCATCATCCGGCTGATCTCCTCCCGGCTGGCTACCTTGTAGCGCTCTTTGTTTTGCGTCATCTCGGACGCCCGCTTGAACGAGAGGGTGTGCACCGTCAGCGAGGCGGGCATCAGTTTTTCCACTTCCCGCAGGCTGTGTTCCAGCTCGGCCAGTCCTTCGTTGGGCAGGCCGATGATCAGGTCCATGTTGATGTTGGTCAGCCCCATCTCCATGGCGAGATGGTACTTTTCAATTGTCTCCTCGACCGTGTGGTGGCGGCCAATTGCATGGAGCGTCTCCTGGGTAAACGACTGCGGGTTGATGCTGATCCGGTCCACGTTCCAGCGCTTCATCACCGCCAGCTTTTCCCGCGTGATCGTATCGGGCCGTCCCGCTTCCACGGTCAGCTCGCGCACATCAGCCATGTGCGGAAACGAGCGGTGCATCTTGTCGAACAGCTGATCCAGATCTTCGGCTGTAATGCTGGTCGGCGTGCCGCCTCCAAAGTACACGGAGGTAATCCGCATGTCATGCCGCTTCAGCCACTCGCCCAGCCGTTCCATCTCGTAATGCAATCCTTCCAGAAACGGATTGACGGAGGCGGTGTGGCTGCGGATGGCGTAGGCGGGAAAGGTGCAGTAGGCGCACTTGGTGGGACAAAACGGGATGCCGATGTAGACGGACAGCTCCCGGTCGATCCGGTACAAATCAGGCACCACCTGCAGCTGCCGGTCGACAATCTCCTGCAGCAGGCGGAGCTTGTATGGCCGGACCATGAAGTCCTGCCGCAGCCGGCGGTGTGCTTCTTCCTGACTGGCGCCGGAAGAGAGCAGATGATGCAGCAACTTGGTGGGGCGGATGCCGGTCAGGATGCCCCAGCCCTGCTCCATGCCGGTGAACTCCTCCAGCATGACCAGCAGGACGTAGCTGACCGCCTGCTTGGCGACTTTCCGCTTCCCTATCTCATCCAGGCCGGCAGTCTGTCTCTCAGCGCTGTGGACAAACCGGCGCCCTCCGGCCAACAGCTCGCCCTCCGCCGATACACTGCCGTCCCTTTCTGACAGAGCAATCCGGATGCGTACTCCCTCATCGCCGCTCCATTCGTCCACGTAGGCGATCTCCGGGTCTTCGTAAAACAAAGCGAGAATCAAGGCGATTTCCCGCTCGAATGCATGTCCTTCACATTTGACTTGTATCATCGGTTCCACCTGCTTTTCAGTATGCCACCCTTCATCTTATCCGACCTGAAAAGCCGGGTCAACCGAATCGGCCGGTGCAAAAACATCGCGTCATGGGTGCAGCTTTCGCCTCAATGTCCGTACGTCCCGCACGCTGATGTCGAATTCCCTCGACAATTCCACGTCGGTGAGCGCGGATTCTTTCTCCAGAAAATCGTGGAAATCGACAGAAAACAGGCGACGATTGGCTTCCTGGGCAAATGCTTCCTTGTTGGATTGTCTCACTTTGTTCTCCTCGCTTTCTCGATGCATGCTCCAATCCCTAGTATGGCCGCGTCCGGAGAAAAGCATAAGCGAGGCGGAGCCAGGTGTGCCGTTTTGAGCGCAACGATTCGCAATTGCAAAAGAAGTTTGTCGGATAATGCAGGAAAAAGCAGGGGAAAGGCCGAAGGTATAACTTGGCAAATCATGCATGCGATCGACTTTTACTATCATGGAAAGGATGTCTGACGTGTTTCAGCAACAAAAGATTCTGCGGACCATTATGGCGGCGGTCTGCATCGTATCGCTTCCCGTATCGGCCGCAAAGGCGGAGAGTTCCGTCCAGGTCAGCGTGGACAAGCTGAACGTTCGATCCGGGCCAAGCCTGCAGGATCAGGTGCTTACCACGCTGCCCGTCAACAGCGTCCTGCCGGTCCTTGCCGAGCAAGGCGAGTGGCTGAACGTCCGGCTTCCCGACGGCCGCACCGGCTGGGTGGCCGGCTGGCTGGTCAAACCGACAGCCCAAGCGAACACAGGACTGCTGGCGGAGAGCCAAACGACCAACCTCAACGTGCGTACTGGTCCCGGCCTGACGTATTCCGTCATTCAGACCATTAATCCGGGTACGCGCTATCCGATCGTGCAGCGCAGTGGGGATTGGCTGATGATTGAGCTGCCCTCACAGAAAAAAGGGTGGGTGGCCAGCTGGCTGGTCACTGAGCACCGCGCTGCCGATCAAGGGACGACGGCGCCCGGCGGCGTTAGCGGCGGACAAGCTAACGGCAGCGCACCGGCGACGTCTCCCGCCGGACAGACAAATCAGCAGGGGCGCGAGCTGATCCTGGACTACGCGCCGTACGTCTACCCCGTACCGGACTACGCGCAGCCAGCCATCGGACAGCTCCACAACGGCGAGATCATCACCGTTTTGACGGAACAAAACGGGTGGATCCAGTTTCCCTACAACGGCGTCAACGCCTGGATACCCAAACAGGGAACGGGCCAGACTCCGGCTCCAGCCGGCAGCGGCCAGCCAAATCCGAATCCGCCGCAGCCTGCTCCGAACGCCGGTGCGCCCAGCTCCGGCCAGCCGCAATCTCCCGCAAAGCAGACTGCCACGGTCCAGACAGACGGTCTCAACCTGCGCGGCCAGCCCAGCACGAACAGTCCCATCCTGGGAACGTTAAAGCTGGGGACCACGCTGACCATTCTGGAACAGCAGGGCGATTGGTACCGCGTCCAGACACCGGACGGCAAAACCGGCTGGGTGGCCGGCTGGCTCATCAGCGTGCAGCAACCGGCCATGTCCGGTCCGCACGTCACCATATTGAATCCGGACACCAACATTCGCTCCGGTCCCGGCACCCAGTACGACATCATCAAACGGGTACAGACCGGGGAAAAATACGCGATCGTGAAAAAAGAAGGAGACTGGTTCCAAATCACCTTGAGCGACGGTTCGACAGGCTACGTCGCCGGATGGCTGGTGTCTCCGCAGGGCATGCCTCCCGTCATCAAGGGCAATGAACTGGTCGGCAAGGTGATCGTGGTCGACCCCGGCCACGGCGGCAACGACACGGGAGCGACCGGTTCCAGCTTTTCCACACAGGAAAAGACGGTCAACCTGCAGGTAGGGCTGCTGCTGAAAAACAAGCTGGAAGCAGCCGGAGCCAAGGTGATCATGACCCGCAGTGACGACCGCAAGCTCACGCTGCAGCAGCGCGTGGACATTGCCGTGCAGAACAATGCGGACATTTTCGTCAGCATTCACCACAACACCCATCCCAACTCGCAGACAAACGGCACGATCGTCTTTTATTACAACCAGGGCAATTCGAGCAAGCTCGCCTCGCTGGTGCAAAGCGAAATCGTCAAGGCGACCAACTACAAGGACCTGCAGTCCAGGTTCGGCAACTACTACGTCCTGCGGGAGAATCCGATTCCGTCCATTCTGGCAGAGATCGGTTTCCTCTCCAACTACAACGAAGAGATGCGGCTGCGTTCCGAAAAACAACAGGATTTGGCCGCCGAAGGGCTGTACAAAGGCATTCTGCAGTACTTCGCCTCCCAAAACGTTCAGGGAGGATAAGCGTAAGACCCCTTGTCCGTTTTCCATGGAGAAAACGGCAAGGGGGTTTTTCGTTCGTCCGCGATGCAAGGAAACCATTTCCTTGACATCCATTTCATGCAACAGTTATGCTGAAGACATACTCATCAGTATGGAATGAATACATGGTCGGAGAGATACGATGACGACACGCGAACGAATCATGGAAGCGGCCCGACGGTTGGCCGCCCGCCACCCTTTTGACAGAATCAGTTTCGCCGATGTGGCGAAAGCGGCCGGCGTCCACTGGACAGCGGTGAGACGCCACTTCGGCAGCAAGCAGGAGATGAGAGTCTGGCTGGCCCAACAGCAGGAAGACAACGTGCCGTCACTGGCCGATACGCGGACGCGCATTTTGGATGCTGCCGCCCGCGTATTCGCCCGACTGGGGTATGCCGGAGCATCGTTGGAACAGGTGGCCGCCGACGCCGGGATGACAAAGGGAGCCGTCTACTGGCACTTTTCTAGCAAAAGCGATCTGTTCGCCGCCTTGTGCGAGAAAAACCTCACGCAGCAGCTCAAGATGCTTACCCAACAGGCGGGTTCCGCCCTCAATTCGGCTGTTCCCGCACAGGGGCTCGCCCGTTTGCTGCAGTCGCAATTTGCCTGCGTGGAAGAGGGTCAGGGCAATCCGATGCTGTTTTTCGAATTTGTCACCGCCAGCCGTGATCCGGCGGTCGGCGAAGTTCTGCGGGACGCGTACGGAAAAATCATCGACGGCGTCAGCGGCGTCCTCGCGCAGCTGCAGGAAAGCGGCGTCGTTAAACACGATGTCGCCCCGGACTCCTTGGCAGTTCTGTTCCAGGCGTTAATCAACGGCCTGATCTTGGGCTGGCTGATTGACCCGGACCGCATCCGCTTTGAGCAGGTGGTGCCCGAGCTGTCGAGAGTCCTCTGGGAAGGCCTGCAGCCCTCGGTGGACGACGCCACTGCACCCGTTTGAAAGGCAAACGGGTTTTTTTCAGCAACCACATACTTATTGGTACGTTATTCTCATACGTTTACGTATGTAAAACGAATAGAAAGGGATGATGGAGATGATGGAGATCTATGCGATCGCGGGGGCGACAGCAGTCATGGTGGCGCTTCATGCGCACAACCACCGGAAGGTACGCCGCGCCCAAATGGCCTTTCCTCCTCGCGGATCATTCGTCACGGTGGAAGGACTGCGCCTGCACTACGTCTGTCAGGGGGCGGGACAACCGGTCGTGCTGCTGCACGGCGGAATGCTCTCCGCCTGCGATTACGCCGGGGTATTGGAATTGGCCGCAGAAGCAGGCTTCCAGGCCATCGCGTTTGACCGGCCAGGCTACGGCTACAGCGAGCGGCCCCGGCGGGACATGTCGACGCCGGCAGTTCAGGCCCGCCTGCTGCGGGACGCGCTTTCCGTCCTTCAGGTGAAATCCCCCATTCTGGTGGCCCATTCGTGGAGCGGGTCGCTCGCGCTTTCCTATGCTTTGACCTATCCCGACGAGATCGCCGGTCTCGTACTCCTGGCACCGGGGGCCTACGCGGGTGACGCCTATCCGGCCGGAACGGCGGACCTTTTGATTGGCCGACTGCTGCGCGTTCCCTGGCTGGGCGAATTGCTGGCCAACACCGTGCTTCCGCCGTTGGCACGGCTGCTCACCAAACCGATGGTCACGGCGACATTTTCTCCTGACCCAGTGCCGCCGGGCTACCTGGAACAGGCCCGAGCCTTGTGGTCGAGACCGGGTCAGTTGAGGGCCAACCGCGAAGACATTTTGGCCTACGTCCGTACGGTCCCGCAGTGGGAGCCGCAATACGCCGAGATTCGCACGCCGGTCGTGATCGTCGTCGGCGATGCCGATCCGTTCCACCCCGAGCTGCAAGCCGGCCGCCTGCATCGGGAGATCGGCCACTCCCGGTTGGTGGTGCTCCCCGGCACCGGCCACATGATCCCGGATGTGCGTCCGGATGCCGTGGTGGAAGCTGTGCACATGGTATTGAAACACAAACAGTCGAGCTAGGCTCGGCTTCGTTTTCTCAGACCGGCCGCCTGTCCCACGGCTCCACCTGGCCGACGACCGAGAACGGCAAGTCGCCCTGGATCGCCGCACGGACGCCGACGGTGATCTCCTCGTTGGTCAGCCAGCGGGAATCGTCTCCCTGCAGCCGAAACCCGAGCAGAATCCGCCGGTACAAACAGTTGGGCACGTCGGCGACGCGGGGCGGTTCCTTGTAGGCACGGCTGCCGCAGACGTGAAACAGCCGCCATGTCCTGCGTTGCGCCGACAGTTCCTGCTGAACCGCCGGGAGCGCGTGGGGAGCGGTCGAGTGAATCCAGGCTACCACCAGATCGATTCCGCCCCGCTCGCGAACCAATGACGCGACCACTTCCCGAAACCGGTCCGTCTGGTGATAATCGACCGGCAGCAGGGAGAACCCCTCCGGCCTGCCGGATCGCTCCACCAGGGCCTGCAGCTTCTTCCGGTCTCGCCCAATCACGGCCACATGGTATCCCGCTTCCTGCAGCCACAGCGAGACCCCGGCCAGCATGCCGCTTCCGCCGATTACCAACGCTTCACGTCCCATCGCCATCCCCCTCTCCGATTCCCGTACGCTTCGCGATTAACCCGGACCTTCCGCCGTGGAAGTCACGACTCCACGATCAGCGTGACGGGGCCGTCGTTGACCAGCCGCACTTCCATCATCGCACCAAACCGGCCTGTCTCCACATGCAGCCCTTTTTCCCGCAGCTTGTCGTTGAACAGTTCGTACAGCGGTTCCGCCTGTTCGGGGCGGGCCGCCGCCATGAAGTTGGGCCGCCTGCCCTTGCGGCAATCTCCATAGAGGGTAAACTGGGAGACGGACAAAATCTGTCCCTTTTGCTCCAGTACAGAGTGGTTCATTTTTCCCTCGCTGTCTTCAAAAATGCGCAGGTGGGCGATTTTTTCGGCGACAAACTCCACGTCCTGTTCGGTATCCTCATGGGTAATGCCGACCAGGAGCACAAGCCCGTGCTCAATCTGTCCGACGATCTCTCCCCCTACTGTAACGCTTGCTTCCTTGGAGCGCTGTACCACTACGCGCATGCATGATTCTCCCTTCTCTCTCAAATGAAGAGCACCCAATCTCTCGCGATCAGGTGCTTAAAATCCGCCGCACGGAATAAATGTCTTTGATGCTTTTGATTCGCTCCACCACTTTTTGCAGGTGGGCCACATTGCTTATCGTAATCGTCATGTGGATGGTAGCGAGACGGTTTTTGTCCGCTTTGCCGCTGACTGCGGCGATGTTGGTCTTGGTCTCCGCCACGACCTGCAGCACATCATTGAGCAGGCCGCTGCGATCCTGACCGGTGATTTCGATGTCCACGTTGTAGTTGTGCTTGGCGTCGGCATCCCACTCCACGTCGATCAGCCGCTCCAGGCACTCTTCCGTCAATACGTTGGGACAGTCACGCCGGTGAACCGATACGCCCCGGCCGCGAGTGACGAAGCCGATGATCTGATCGCCCGGAATGGGCGTGCAACATCGCGATATCCGCACCAGCAGGTTGTCTACGCCGCGCACTTTTACGCCCGATTCGCTGCGTGCGATCTGCGGGGACGGACTCGGTTTGTACTCCGGTGCGGGCGGGTTCTGTTCCTCCCGCTCCCGCCGCACCTTGTCGATCAGCCGGGTGACGATCTGTGCGGCGGTGATGCCGCCGTAGCCGACTGCAGCGAACATGTCCTCGTGCCCCTGGAAGTTGAAGCGTGCCGCCGCCTCTTTCAGGTTGGCTTCGGTCATCACCTCTTTGACGTCGTAACCGCGTGCCTTGATCTCCGCCTCCACCATCTGCTGCCCTTTGGCGACGTTTTCTTCCCGCTTCTCCTTTTTAAACCACTGCTTGATCTTGTTGCGAGCGTGGGCTGACTTGGCAATTTTCAGCCAATCCTGGCTGGGGCCGTAGGAATGCTTGGAGGTGAGAATTTCGACGATGTCACCCGTTTTCAGCGCGTAGTCCAACGGGACGATCTTGCCGTTGACCTTGGCGCCGATGGTGCGGTTGCCGACCGCCGAGTGAATCCGGTAGGCAAAGTCCAGCGGCACGGACCCTTTGGGCAGTTCCACTACGTCTCCTTTTGGTGTAAAGACGAACACCGTGTCGGAGAACAAGTCCTGCTTCAGCGACTCCATGAATTCCTGAGCGTTGGGCGCCTCCTCGGACCCCCCCTGGATGATCTCGCGCAGATTGCCCAGCTTTTCGGCAAACGAGCCCTGCACGATGCTTTTGCCTTCCTTGTAAGCCCAGTGGGCGGCGATCCCGATCTCCGCCGTCCGGTGCATCTCCCAGGTGCGGATCTGCACTTCCAGCGGTTCCCCTTTTGGCCCAATCACAGTGGTGTGCAGGGATTGGTACATGTTGGCCTTGGGCATCGCGATATAGTCCTTGAAGCGGCCCGGCATCGGCTTCCACAGCGTGTGAACGATGCCCAGCACCGCGTAGCAGTCGCGGATGTCGTTGACGATGATACGCAGCGCAAGCAGGTCGTAAATCTCGTTAAACTGCTTGTTTTTCTTGGTCATCTTCTTGTAGATGCTGTAAATGTGCTTCGGCCGGCCGGAAATCTCCGCCTCGATGTTCAGCTCTTTCAGCTTCTCCTTGATCATCTCGGCGGCCTCGTTGATGTACGCCTCCCGCTCGGCCCGCTTTTTCTGCATCAGGTTGACGATGCGGTAATACTGCTGCGGATTCAGGTAGCGCAGGGCCGTATCCTCCAGCTCCCACTTGACCGAAGCAATCCCCAGCCGGTGAGCCAGCGGTGCAAAGATTTCCAGTGTTTCGTCGGAAATTTCCCGCTGTTTTTCCTCGGACATGTGGCGCAGTGTCCGCATGTTGTGCAGGCGGTCGGCCAGCTTGATCATGATGACCCGGATGTCCTGGGCCATTGCGACCAGCATCTTGCGGTGGTTTTCCGCCAACTGTTCCTCTTTGGACTTGTATTTGATTTTCTCCAACTTGGTCACGCCGTCGACCAACAGCGCTACTTCCGAACCGAACTCTTCACGAATGCGATCCAGCGTAACGTCGGTATCTTCCACGACGTCATGCAAAAAGCCGGCGGCGATCGTCACTGCGTCCATATGCAGGTTGGCGAGAATCCCCGCGACGGCTATCGGATGCATGATGTACGGGACACCCGATTTGCGCACCTGACCTTCATGCGCTTTCTCCGCCAGGCGGTAGGCGCGCGTAATCAGATCCATATCGGTTTGGGACAAATAGCTGCTTGCTTTATTCAGTACTTCTTCCACGCCGGTGCTCATAGTTCCCTTCCCTTATCCTCTCATACAGAAACTTCCCACGAAGCCGGTTCACCTGTTCCATCTCGTTGTAAGGGTGGAATTAATACAACATGTCTATTTCATACTATTATCTTGTATGTCGTTTGCCTTGTAAAGTGATTTCCCCGCAAAGTATGAAGGAACCGTGAAAAGGGTCACAGTCGGACAGCACAGCTGTTGCGCCCTTGTCGCCAAGAAAAAAGCTCTCCGTCCGCTGCGAGGGACAGAGAGCCACGCTTGCTAGTATTGAACCAGTGACTTGACAGGGATGTCGCCCAGTTTTTGGCGTCCGTCCAGATAGGTCAGCTCGATGAAGAAGGCAGCGCCGACAACTTTGCCGCCCAACTGTTCAACCAGGTTGATCGTGGTAGTAATCGTTCCGCCGGTTGCCAGCAGGTCGTCTGCAATCAGCACGCGCTGCCCGGGCTGAATGGCATCGACGTGTACAGCCAGCGCGTCCTTGCCGTACTCCAGGCTGTAGTCGGCCTTGATCGACTTGTACGGCAGCTTGCCGGATTTGCGAATCGGCACAAAGCCCAGGCCCAGCGTATAGGCGAGCGGAGCGCCCACGACAAAACCGCGCGCTTCCGGTCCGGCAATCACGTCTGCCTGCAATTCGCGGGCAAATTGGGCCAATTCGTCAATCGCCGCCTTGTAGGCAGCCCCGTCTTTCAGCAGGGTGGTAATATCCTTGAAGCGGATGCCCGGCTGCGGGAAATCAGGAATCACGCGAATGTATGATCTAAAGTCCATGAAACAATTCCTCCTACCAGGTGACAGTCTCCACCTGTTGTTGAAAATGGTGAATCAAAGAGTCATATGAGGAAAGCAGGAGTTCTGTCGCCAGTTCCGCCTCTTCCTTCCACTCCGCATAGTAGCGGGAGTCATCCAGCGGCCGTTTCGCCGCATCCGGCTGCAGGCGGAAGCTCTCTTCGTCCGAGCGGATAAACTCCAGCTCCGCAAACACGGCCAGCATGCCGTCCAAGACATCCCGCTTCAGCTTCAACCGACGGGCCAGGGCGTCCAGATGTATCCGCTGGACGCAGGGGACCTGCAGCAAAAACTGGTACAGCGCCTTGAACTGCTCACGTCCCGGACAGGACAGCCGCTCCGCCCCCAGATCGGGATCGCCGAACAGACAGTAGATCCGCTCCGCCTGTTCGAGGCGGGCCAGCACTCTGGTCAGATCGTATCGCCGCTTCGGCAGATCGTAGAGCACGACTGTCGGCACGGCCGGCAGATGACCGTCCCACGCCTCATCTGCGACAACGAGGAGCCTTTCCGGCTGCCCCGCCGCGGCCAATCCAGCGGCCAGCTCATCGTAGCTTTCCCGCCGGAACAGAATGGTCAGCATCTCATGCCGGGCGGCCAACTGCCGCCACCGTTCCTGTTTGTCGCGGCACCCCCTCCAGTCAAAAACCTGTCTGTGCGGCACGGCGAGATCGCGAATCGTCAGCTGCGGCTTGCGATGGCCGTTCCACTCGTTGACAGACAGCTCCGCCAATACGTCAAACCGCGCTTTTGGCGTCACTTCGCTGACGACATGGGCCCAGTTGAAGCCAATGGCATCCACGCTGCCGCCATCCTTGCAGAGCGAGCATTTCAAATGGCTGTCGTCTCGGCCGATCGTGCGCATGCCGGACGTCTCCACATCCCGCACCAGCACCAGCGGCGTGGGGTTGCCCATCCCAAACGGCGCCAGCTGTTCCAACTGCTCCGCCGTGTCGAGACTGATTTCCGCGAGGTCCAAGGTGACATCCGCCTTGGTCAGCGGCACGAAGTCTTCGTCCGTCAACCACTCGGCGGCCAGCCGGTTAAGCTGTTGGCGCAGCGGTTCGAGATTCTCGATCGGCAGTGTCATGCCAGCCGCCATTGTGTGACCGCCGTAGTGGGGCAGCCACTCTTTGCACGCCGTCAGCGCTTCGTACATGTCGAAACCGGCAATGCTGCGGGCGGAACCTTTGGCCGTTCCTTTTTCCCGATCAATTCCAAGCACGATTGTCGGCCGGTAAAACATCTCCACCAGCCGGGAAGCGACGATGCCGACCACCCCGACGTTCCAGCCTTCCTTGGCGAGAACGAGCACGCGATTTTCCTCCAGGGGAAACTGCTCGCTCACCATCTGCACGGCCTCGTCGGTGATGGCCTGCACCAGTTCCTGCCGCTCACGGTTAAGGTTATCCAGAATTCGGGCACATTGCTCTGCTTCCTCAGGGTCCTGCGTCGTCAACAATTTCACGGCCGCTTCGGCCGTCTCCAGCCGCCCGCCTGCGTTGAGACGAGGTCCGAGGGCAAAGCCGACGTGGCCCGCGGTCAATTCGCTGTCCGTCAGGCCGCAAACGCGAATCAACGCCTGCAGTCCGATGTTGCGTGTATGATTGAGCCGCTGCAGCCCGATACGGGCGAGAACCCGATTTTCATCCACCAACGGGACGAGGTCGGCGATCGTGCCCAGCGCGGCGAGATCAGCCAGATGCAGCGGCGGCTCTCCCAGCAGTGCATGGGCCAGCTTGAACGCCACCCCAACGCCGGCCAGCATGTCAAACGGATACGGGCAGCCCGGCTTTTTCGGGTTGATCACGGCAAATGCCTCCGGTAACACTGCCGGAGGTTCGTGGTGATCCGTCACGATAACATCCAGACCCAGTTGGTTGGCAAATGCCACCTGCTCCACCGCGCTGATGCCGGTGTCAACGGTGACAATCAACTTGTAACCGCTTTCCTTGAGGTGGGCCAGTGCGTCTTTATGTAAACCGTACCCTTCCGTAAAGCGGTTGGGAATGTAGCAGTCAAACACTGCGCCCAATTGGCGCATGACATGAACCATCAACGACGTGGAACTGACACCGTCTGCGTCGTAGTCGCCGTAAATGCAAATCGGTTCGTTCCGCTCAATTGCCTGGCGAATCCGGTGCACGCTCTCTTCCATCCCGTCAAGCAGAAACGGGGGGTGAAACAACTCCGGCCCTGGCTCGAGAAAGGCACGCGCCCGCTGCGGCGAATCGATACCACGGATGACCAGGAGCCTGGCGATCAGCGGAGACAATCCGCATTCCCGGGCAATTTCGTCCGCCAATATCTCGTCATACGCGGCCAGTTGCCAGCGTGTTTTCGCTTTGAGCATAGGCCTTTCCTCCAATCCTCATTCATTATAGAGGAAAGGACGGGAGACTGACAACTGGCGAACACTTACGCCTGATCGTCCGGTGGCGGCTGATCATTCACCGGTGTTTCCTCGGGGCGGGGATCGTACGGGTTGACGTGCACAAACACGTCGCGTACGGCAGAGAATTGATCCATCAGTTCCCGCTTGACCTGTTTGGCGATCCGGTGGCCCGCTTCCACGGTGATGTGGGGATCGACGCCGATCTTTACGTCGACAATCTGGTAGTGGCCGTGTTCACGCGCGCGAAACGAATCAATCCGCTTCACGCCGGGCACTGCCTCGATGACTCGGCGCAGCTCTACCGTCTCCTCTTCGTGAAGCACGTGATCGAGCGTGCTGTGAATCGATTCCATCAAAATGCGGTAGGCCATCTTCAACACCAGCGCAGAGACGAAAATGCCGGCGATCGGGTCCAGGTACAAAAGCCAGGAGATCTCAAAGCGGCCGCCGAGGATTGCACCGCCAATCCCGATCAACGCGGCGAACGAGGAATAGACGTCGGAACGGTGTTCCCAGGCGTTGGCGATCAGCGACGCGCTGTTCAGCTTTTTGCCCAGATTATACTTGTAGCGAAACATCCACTCCTTGACAATCATCGAGCCGACAGCCGCCCAGGCGGCCGCCATGCCCGGCGGTTCCAACGGAGCGAACAGTGATTTGACCGACGCTGAGCCGATTTCCACGCCGACCAGCGCCAACAGAACGGAGACGATGATCGCCGCCACGGATTCCGCCTTTCCATGTCCGTACGGGTGATCTTCGTCGGGCGGACGCTCCGCGGCACTTAGTCCAATCAGGACAGCCACCGACCCGACCACATCGGAGGCGGAATGGACTGCATCGGCAATCAGCGCCTGCGATTTGGCCAGCCAGCCGATCAGCAGCTTGACTGCGGCCAGCGCCAGGTTGCCAACAATTCCCACCCAAGCGCCAAACTGCGCCTTGGCCAAACGGTTATCCACAGCCATCGCCCCTTTCGCGGGAAGTATGGTGGAGAGAAAAAAACCGCGGGGAAGCTCCCCCGCGGTTTCGTCACTCAGCCCTCATTCGGAGCCGGAGAAAAACGCTTCTTTTTCATTTCCCGTTCTTTCAGGGCCACCCATACCTGAGCGGCAATGAAGATGGACGAATACGTCCCGCTCACCAGACCAAAAATCAGGGCCAGCGAGAAGTTGCGGATGCTTTCACTGCCCAGAGCGGCAAGCGCCAGGGCGGTGAAGAACACCGTCGCCACCGTAAAGATGGAGCGGCGCATCGTCTGCCACAGGGAGACGTTGACCAGGTGCTCCAGGTCTTCCACGGTTTTGGACTTCATCGTTCTTAGGTTTTCCCGAATCCGGTCAAAAATTACGATCGTGTCGTTGATTGAATAACCAACAATTGTCAAAATCGCCGCAATGAACGTCAAATCAACTTCCAGCCGGAACACGGAGAACAGCGCGATCGGAACCAGCACGTCGTGGATCAGACCGATGATGCAGGCGATGCCAAACAGCAGTTGGAAACGGATCGCGATGTATACGATGATCCCGACGCCGGCAATCGACACGGCAATCGCCGCCTTTCGCACCAGTTCACGGGCGATGCTCGGATCAACCGTCGCTTCCTGCTTGGTTACCTGCGGCCCGTACTTTTCCTTCAGCGCCTTTTCCAACGATTTCAGCTTTTCGGCGTCCACTGTCTGGTCAAAACGGGTCTGTGCCTGATGATCGCCATAGGGCGTCACAGGGGTGAAGACGGTATCCGGCACGTGCTGCTTGATCAGCTGTTCCACGTCGGATGGATTAAACTCCTTCCCAATGTAGATGTCGAGTCGGGTCCCCGCTTTGAAGTCGACACCCAGGTTCAAGCCCATAAACAGTGTGACGAGCAGGCCCAGGACGAGAATGATACCGGAAAAGAGGAAAAATTTCCGCCGGTTTTTGACGATGTCAAACTTGACAATATCTTCGTGTCGTTTAGAGCTCACCGATCTCACTCTCCTTTACCCCGAACCAGAACGGCTTCTTGATCATGTTGGAACGAACGAGCAGCCACAGCAGGAAGCGGGAACCAAACACGTTGGTGATGACGCTGACGATCAGCGTCATGGCCAGCACGATCGCAAACCCTTGGATGGAGCTTGTCCCGAAGTAGAACAGCACCGCTGTCGCGATCAGCGTGGTCACGTGCGCGTCGATGATCGTGATCAACGAACGGCGTTCCCCCGCACGGAATGCAGACAGGATCGTCTTTCCGGAGCGAATTTCTTCCTGAATGCGTTCGTAGGTAATAATGTTGGCGTCTACCGCCATCCCGACGGAGAGGATGAAACCGGCGATCCCCGGCAGGGTGAGCGTCGCGTCCATCCAGTCAAGCACGACGAGACAGAAGTAGGTAAACGCGACAAGTGTGATGTTGGCGATCAGACCGGGCAATCGGTACACCACCAGCATGAACACGATGATCAGCGCGGCACCCACGTAGCCGGCGTAAATCGTTTTTTGCAGCGCCAGCGTACCGAGCGACGCCCCGACCGATGTCACCTGCTTCTCGATCAGTTTTGCCGGCAGGGCACCCGAGTTGAGAATGTCAGCCAGTTCCTGCGCCGACTCCTGGGTGAAGTTGCCGAAAATCTGGGCGTTTCCGCCGGTAATCACGTTTTGAATGACCGGATTGGTTAGCATGTTGTCGTCCAGGTAAATGGCCATCGGTTTGCCCAGATTGGCCCGGGTAATGTCTTCCAGCTTTTTCGGATCGGAAATTTTCAACGTCACGACGGGACGTTTCAGATCGTCGTATCCGACGCCCGCACCGCCCGAGGCGAGGTCGCTTCCGCGCAGCAGAACGTTGCCGTTTTCGTCGCGGAACTCCAGCACAGCCGGTTTGCCGATCAACTCGCGCAGTTCGTCCTGATTGGCCTTTTCCGACGCAATCTTGACGCGGATGCGGTTGGGCAACTCGGTCTCAATCACGGGTTCCGTCACTCCCCCGATGTTGACCCGCTTTTCGACCATGCCCGCGGTCGCTTTCAACAATTCCATATCCACTTGTTGGTTTGGCTCCAGCGGCTCTACGACATAGAGAATCTCAAAGCCGCCCTGCAGGTCCAAACCAAGCCGGATGTTGCCTGCCACCTGCTGGGTCGTCGTGGTGATGAGCGTGGCCAACATGCCCACAACGACCAAAAACAGGAGGAATCTTCCCCATTTGATCATGTAGTAATACCCCTCTTTCCTTCCAGGGTTCGGTCAGAAGACGCAAACCAATATGCCCATTATAGCGAAGTGGAAAAAAACGTGTCAATTTTTGCTGGAAAGTAACACCATGGCAACCATCCCCTTTTCTTCGCATCAGCCAACTGTTACGAATGGCAAGGGGAAAAGTTTCACTGGGATTGCTTGTACATTTGCAGCATCAACCAGTTCATGTACTTGGTCGGTTTCAGCGACAGGATGTCGTTGACCAGGCGATGCAGGGGCGGAATGTCCTTGTATGCGGCTGTGACGCACTCCCAGACGTCCTCCGCCGTGACGTTTTCGTAGCCGAGCAGGGCGAATTCCTCTGCCTTGCTTTCGCACAGGCCGGCCACCTGTGCGTACCATTCCCGTTTGCGCTGCTCGTCCATCTGCTCTCCCCCTCAAAGTAGTCATGCCGCAAGCGGCACGTCCATATTCTTATAGTACGAACTGTTCACGAAATTTGGGCGGTAAAGGAGCCTGCCATGAGACAGTCATTCTTTTACGGAACGGTCATCCTCATCATCGCGGGCGGCGTGACCAAGGTGCTCGGCTTTGCCAACCGCATCGTCCTGTCGCGATTGATCGGCGCGGAAGGGATGGGCTTGTACCAGATGGTGGTTCCCCTGCTGTACTTTCTCATCACAGTGACCACATTTGGACTGCCCGTCGCCATCGCCAAACAGGTAGCGGAAACGGAGGCGGCTCAGGACAGCCGGCAGAGCCGCCGGTTCCTGCTGCTGGCGCTGGCGGTCGCCGGGGGTATCAGCCTGATCCTGTGCGCGCTGTTGCTTGTGCTGTCCGGGCGCATCTCACAAATGCTGTTTGCCGATGCCCGGGCCGATATCGTCCTCTTGGCCGCGGTGCCGGTCATCCCGATCGCCAGCATTTCGCTGGTGCTGCGCGGCTATTTTCAAGGCAAACACAACATGACGCCGACAGCCGTCTCGCAGTTGGTGGAGCAAGTGGTCCGCATGGGGACAGTGGTCGTTATGACGCTCGCCTTCCTGCCGTTTGGTATTCAATACGCCACCGCAGGCGCCGTCGGCAGCATCGTGTTCGGCGAAGCGGCCGGCCTCATGTACATTCTCTGGCAGTACCGGCGTTCCAGCCGCAACACGGCGGCCCGCATCTGGGAACAGCCGCTGCTGACTGTTTTTTCTCAGAGCCGCGAAAGCCTGCGCCAGTTGTTCAGCGTATCGCTGCCCGTCACCCTGAGCAGGATCGTCGGCTCGATCGCCTATGTGCTGGAGCCGATGATCGTGCCGTTTGCCCTGGTGATGTCCGGACTCTCGACGACGGTGGCGACCAGCCAGTACGGTCAATTCGCCGGGATGGCCGTCCCTTTGCTCTTGTTTCCCACGTTTTTAACCTATTCCTTGTCCGTTTCGCTCGTTCCTGCCGTGGCGGAAGCGTCCTATCAAAAAAATGCCCCACTCGTGCATCGGCGCATCTATCAGGCGATGCGGATTACACTCGTCATCGGAGCACCGTGTACCGTCCTGCTGTACATTTTTGCCGAACCGCTCTGCGGGCTGCTTTACAAAAACCCGGACGTGGGACTGCTGTTGAAGGAGATGGCGCCGTTTTCCGTCTTCCTCTTTTTTCAGGCGCCGCTGGCGGCTGCGCTGCAAGGGCTTGATTACGCACAGGTGGTGTTTCGCAACACGCTGATCGGCGCCGTTGTCAAGACGGTTGCGATGTTTGTCTTCACGATTCAGCCCCCGTTCGGCATTCACGGAGCGGTGATCGCGCTTAACATCAACATCACGTTGGTCACGCTCCTGCACCTCGCCAGCCTGGTCAAGGTGATCGGTTTTACCGTGAACGTGCTGGAGCTGTGCAAGATCGGCGCGGCGATGGTGGCGATGGGATACGCCGGTTCGTACATGGCTGCTCACTGGTTTGCCGACACCGCGACGGTCATCTTGCCGCTGCTCGTCTGCTCTGCCGCCAGCACGCTTTTGTACATGGTGCTGCTCGTGGCGATGCGGATTCTCGGCAAACAGGACGTCCAGCGCATTCCCTGGATCGGCGAGCAATTGGCCATCTTTTTCCCGCGGCGCTGATTGCCACGGCGCTGACGCCTTGGTACGTCAACGCTGCCGTTTGTCCTTGGTGTCCAGATAGATGATCCCGCGCTCGTCAATGCTGCAGAACGAGACATCGCGGATGTCCTTGATGCCGTACTTGCGGATTTCCCGTTTCAGCCACAGCTTGTTCTGGCCGATTTTTCGCAGCGCCTCCTCCCGCACCTGTCCGTCCAGGATCAGCGGGATCGGCAGGCCCGAAAACGTCACCTCACCCAGCGGCTTTGGGTCCGGCAGATTCAAGTCTTCCCGGGTCAGCGGCTGCTTCGACTGTTTGAGAAAGACGCTCATCTGCCCGGTCGGTTCCATGACGGCAAATTCCACGTCCGCCAGGTTCTTGATGTTCTTCTGCCTCAGGTGAACCATCAGGTCGTCAAAAGAGAGCCGGTTGCGCCGCATCGCCTCTTCACGAATCTGGCCATTTTCTATGATCAAGTCGGCCGAACCGCCAACCACGTCGCGAAACTTCTTGTTTTTCATCGACAGATACGCCATGCCGATTTCCAGCAGTCCGATCAGCAGCATCGGGACGTAGAACAGGAACGCCTGCTTGTCGATCTCTTCAATCGCCAATACTGCCATCTCTGCCAACATGATGGAGATGACGATGTCAAATACGGACAGTTTCCCCAATTCCCGCTTGCCCATGAGGCGCAGCAGAACCAAAAGGAAGAAGTAGGAAAACAGTGTGCGCATCAGCGCGATTGTCAGATCTTCCATTTCCGTCGGCCTCCCCACGCAGAGTTTGTGGTTAGTCTCCGCGAGAGGCCGTACGTGTATAAGCGCCAATTTTGACTAAACGCACCCCGGCTGTGCTACAGCCACTTTCGCTTGCGGAAAATGTGCAGCATGGCAAAGGTCATGCCGATCATGACGACGAGGGCGATGATCAACATGTACGGCTCCGCCCCCGGGCCCAGCCAACTGAACGTGTTCATTCCAAACAGGCCGGTGATGAACGTCAGCGGCAGAATGATCGTGGAGATAATCGTCAGCACGCGCATCGTCTCGGTAGTCTTGGCGCTGATGATCGTGTAGTACGTGTCCAGCGCGCCGTTGACCAGGTCGCGGAACGTCTCCGTGGAGTCGGCAATCCGCTCCAGGTGATCCGTCAGGTCGCTGTAGAACGGAACGTTTTCCTCGGATATGTCAAACGAATAGCGTCCATTGACATTGGCGAAAATCCGCTTTTGTGGCAATATCACGCGACGAATCAAAATAATCGTTCGCTTCAGCGCCAGAAACTCTTCCGTGATCTCCTCCATCCTGTGCTCGAAGATCTCGTCTTCCAGCTCGTCGATCCGCACGCTGATCCTGTCCATGATCGGGAAGTACTCGTCGGTGATGCCGTCCACGATCGCGTACAGCAGGTAGTCGGGGCCGCGGTTCAGATAGGAGATGTTCCGGTGGCACATGGCCGCGATTCGGCCGATCGTGTTCATCGGCGATTTGTGAATCGTCACGATGTAGTTGGGACCGAGAAAAACGTTCAGTTCCACCGTGGTGATTTCGTCGTCGCTCTCTTCGTTGTAGCGCAGCGCATGAAACACGAAAAAGTAGTAGTCGTCGTACTTGTCTACCTTGGCACGCGGGCTGACGTGCAGACAGTCTTCAATCGCCAGCGGGTGGAAATCAAAGATCTTGGCAATGTACTGAAGTTCATTGTTCCCCACATCGTACAGGTCAATCCAAAGCAAATCTTCCGGTGACTTCAGCCATTCGTCCTTTTTGCTCAGGTCGACATCGTGGTACATCTTCTGCTCCGAGTGGTTGTAAAAGTAAGTCTTGATCACGCATTCCTCACCCCCCGTCTGGTTCCTCATCCATCATACGAAAATTCCTTCCGATGTTCAACGCGAAGATGAATACGCCGCCCAAGCCCCTCATATAGATGGTACAAACTGACCAGTGAGGAGGGTTATCCGTGCGGAGTGCTACCACCTCGGTATTTACAGGTCTCTTATACACGCTCGGTCTGGTGCTGACGGGCGCTCTCCTGGCCGCCCTGCTGCTGTCCTTTACCAACATACGCGAAAGCACCCTGCCGTATTTCACCTACACCATCAACGCGCTGGGCCTCTTGTTGGGCGGCTATGTGACAGGACGGCGCTGCGGAGGAAAAGGCTGGTACTACGGCGGGCTGACCGGTCTGTCTTACTTCCTGCTCGTGCTGTTGATCGGGTTTTTGGGCTTTGATGCGACCATGCAGTGGAGCACCCTGTTGTACCTGCTGGGCGCGTTTGTGACAGCGGCTGTCGGCGGCATATTCGGCGTCAACTCCGTTTCCAAGCGGTACTAAGCAATTTACGGAAGGGTTTTACGTGACCGAAGCCGCGGGCATCACCCGGTCTTTCCCCCGCATGCGACAGGCAGCCAACGTAAAAAACATCCGGCACCATTGAGGTAGCCGGATGTTTTCGCGTGGATGAAAACTTATTTTGACTCTTCCTTCGATTCCGCAGCCGGTTCGCTGGCGGAGACTACGTTGTTAACGGCACCGCGGTCAAACGTAACGTGGACGTTGTGGGCAATTCGCAGCGTGACGGTATCGTCCGTCAAATCCTGAATCGTGCCGTGGATACCGCCGATGGTTACGACTTTATCACCCTTTTTCAGCGAAGCCAGCATGGCGTTGCGCTGTTTCTGCCGCTTCTGCTGCGGGCGGATCAGCAGAAAATAGAAGATCACAAACATGATGATGATGGGCAAAAAGCCTTGCAGTTGTTGCATGATTGTCCTCCTTTTTTCTTAGAAAGATCTATCTTCACTCAATCCGTATTGAGCGAAAAACTGATCGCGAAAATCGCGCAGCCGGTCTTCGGCAATCGCCTGACGCACCTGTTCCATCAGCTTTACCAGAAAATACAGGTTGTGATACGTGGTGAGCCGGACGCCGAAGATTTCGTCTGCCTTGATCAGATGACGGATGTAAGCGCGCGTGTAGTTTTTGCAGGTGTAGCAGTCGCAGTTCGGGTCCAGCGGGGTGAAGTCGCGGGCGTACTTGGCGTTGCGGATCACCAGCCTCCCCTGGCTTGTCATGCATGTCCCGTTGCGGGCAATGCGGGTGGGCAGCACACAGTCAAACATGTCGATGCCGCGAATCGCTCCCTCAATCAGCGCGTCCGGTGAACCTACGCCCATCAGGTAGCGCGGCTTGTTGGACGGCAGCAGCGGCACCGTATGCTCCAGCACCTCGTACATTAATGAAAACGGTTCACCGACACTCAATCCCCCAACCGCGTACCCGGGGAAATCGAGCGAGACAAGGTCGCGGGCGCTCTGCTCGCGCAAATCCTTGTACATGCCTCCCTGCACGATGCCAAACAGCGCCTGGTCATTCGGCCGGGTGTGGGCTTTCAGACAGCGCTCCGCCCAGCGCGTGGTCCGCTCCATCGACTGCTTCACGTAATCGTATTCAGCCGGGTACGGCGCGCACTCGTCAAACGCCATGAAGATGTCGGCGCCGAGCGCATTTTGTATCTGCGTCGCTTCTTCCGGTCCGATAAACAGCTTTTCTCCGTTCAGATGGGAGCGAAAGAAAACGCCTTCTTCCGTAATCTTGCGCAAATTGCTCAGGCTAAACACCTGAAATCCGCCGGAATCGGTCAAAATCGCCCGATCCCAGTTCATGAAACCGTGCAAACCGCCTGCCTCCCGGACAATTTCATGACCGGGCCGAAGAAACAGGTGATAGGTGTTGCTCAGGATGATGCCGGCACCGATCTCCTTCAGTTCCTCCGGACTCATCGCCTTGACGGTCGCTTGCGTTCCCACCGGCATGAACACAGGGGTGTCAATCGTCCCGTGCGGCGTATGCAGCTTGCCGAGCCGTGCCCCTGTCTGCTTGCAGGTTTTGATCAATTCGTAGCGTACAGCCAATCTGTGTGCACTCCTCAAACTCTGGATGTAATTCTCACCTATTATATAGAAACTGGCAGCTTTTCACAAGGAAAAACCGGGGGACAAGCCCCGGCATTACAAAATCAGCATGGCATCTCCGAAACTGAAAAAGCGGTATTCCTCGGCAATCGCAGTCCGATATGCCCGCAGCACGTTTTCCCTGCCGGCCAGCGCGCTGACCAGCATGACCAGCGTTGACTTGGGCAGGTGGAAGTTGGTCAACAGGCCGTCGATAATCCGGAACTCGTAACCCGGATAGATGAAGATGTCCGTCCAGCCCGATCCGGCCGCCAGCCTGCCGTCATGCATGCCGCCCACCGTCTCCAGCGTCCGGCAGGCGGTGGTGCCGACCGCAATCACACGCCTGCCTTCCGCCTTGGCCCGGTTGACCGTCTCGGCGGTCTCCGGCGGAATCTCGTAATACTCGGCGTGCATCACATGCTCTTCCACGACATCAGCGGTGACCGGGCGGAACGTGCCCAATCCGACGTGCAGCGTGACATACGCAATCTCGACGCCCTTTTCCGCGATCTGGCGCAGGTACTCCTCGGTAAAATGAAGGCCTGCCGTCGGTGCGGCCGCCGACCCCCGTTCACGGGCATACACGGTCTGGTAGCGCTCCTGGTCTTCCAGCTGCTCGTGGATGTACGGCGGCAGCGGCATGGTGCCGAGTTGGTCCAGTATCTCGTAAAAAATCCCGTCGTAGTGAAAACGGACAATGCGCCCGCCGGTCTCCGTCACTTCTTCGCAGACACAGCGCAGCAGTCCATCGCCAAAGACCACTTCCGTCCCCGGCTTTACCCGCTTGCCCGGCTTGACCAGTGTCTCCCAGCGGTCGCCGCCAAGCGACTTGAGCAGGAGCACTTCTATTTTCGCTCCCGTTCCGCTCTTTTCGCCGATCAGGCGCGCGGGCAGCACGCGGCTGTCATTTAGCACCAGCACGTCGCCCGGCCGCAGGTACTCCACCAAATCCGTAAAGCGGCGGTGTGTCAGCTCCCCTGTCCGCTTGTCGAGGACAAGCAGTCGCGACGCCGTGCGATCCTTCAGGGGATGCTGTGCAATCAGCCGCTCTGGCAGTTCAAAATCAAAAAGTTGTACGTCCACAATTCCGACTCCTCATCTGCAGTCCAACGAGCCGTGACGGGATCACCGCTCAATTGTCACATCCTGGTAGTAGTGTTGCAAGATTTGTTTATAGTCATACCCGTTTTCCGCCATCGCTTTCGCCCCGTATTGAGATACGCCGAGGCCGTGGCCAAAGCCGTAGCCGCGGAACAGGAACATCGGCTGCTTGCTGAGCGTGCGCCAATCGCCATCACCGCTGTAAATCAGGAACTGGTCGCTGTAGCCGTTGGCCGAGGGCGACTCCCAACCGTCAGCCCCGAGCACCGCCACGCTGCCGCCACGCGTGTACTCGCGCCGTTTGCCGTCCGCGCCCAACACCGTAAACGTCCCCATTTCCTCCACGTCAAACTTGGTGCTGCGCAAACTGCCGCCGCCCTGTGTGAATATGGAGCGGTGCGCGTCCGGCGACGACACCTTGAGCGTCACGCCGTTCGCCTCCATTTCCAGCACACGACCCGACGGCCCCCGTTCGGTGACGACAAGCGACTCCACTGTTTCGCCGACCCGCTGCGCTTTGTTGCGGTCCTGACTGGCGTTGACCATCGCCGCCACTTCTTGCCCTGTAAACGGTCCGCGCGTCCAAGCGTAGGCATTTTCTTCCGCTTCCTCCCGGATGATCGTCACCTGCGTCCCTGCGGGCAGCGTGGTGAGCACGCGGTGGTAAGTGGTGCTGGGACCGGACCGCAGGTTGGTCCCCTCCGTCGCGATCACGGCCTGCTTCAATCCCACAGGATTGACGCCCCCGTTCAGCCGGATGAGGTCGCTGCGCACATATCCCAGGGTGCCGTCCGTCAGCGCCACGTAGTACCAGCGGTTGGCCGTTTCCAGCGGTCCGCGGTCTTCACTGGGCACGGGACGAAGGTAGGGAACAGGATTGCCCCACGCTTCCGTGCCGTCGGCGGTCATGCCGCCTGCGTTGGAATAGTACAGGGATTCAACCAGTTTTCCTCTGTACCTGATTACTTCGCCTGCCGTCTCGTCGACGGCCTGGCGGATGTCGGCAGACTCGCGCCCGTACCCGTAGTACGCCTGCTCGTACACAGTGTCAGATACGTTGGCCACGCCGTATTTGTTCCCTTGGCTGATCGCCCTCGTACGGGCCAGGACAGCCTGCGTCTTGAGCGCTTCCAGCGGCCAGCCCGCAGCCATTTCTGATCCGACCACGCCGTACAAGTACTGCTCCAGCGGCAGTTCATTCACGACCGTCAGATGCCCGTTGTACTCGGACAGCTCGATTTTTCCCCGATACTTGCGCTGGTCCCGCTCCTCCACGCCGATCAGCGGCAGGGCACCTCCCTTTTTCGGCTCCACGATCAGCCTGGCTTGCGGCGAGAACGCGTATTTCCATATGGTCTCGGAACCGTACACGTCCTTTTTCAGCACCGCATACGCACGGCTCGCCGCTGCCCGGTAGGAATAGCCGGGTCTGGCCGCCGCCGCTTTTTGCGCCAGGCTCTGGACAGCGTCCTGGCTCACTTCGTCTCCGATCCACACGGCGTACTCCAGCTTGCCATTGTCCGCCACCAGCACCGGGTACGCCGGAAGACCTGCGCCAGCCAGCGCCTGCTGTGCATCCAACGCCTGCTGCCAACTGCCGAAGCGGCCCGCTTCCAGTCTCATCGGTCCTTTGACCGCCGACTGCTGCCCGGTTGCCTGAGCGACTGTTTGGGCCTGGGCTGCCGCCGCCTGATACGTGTCATACGTGCCGCTGACCACCTGGTACAGCGTCTGTCCGCCCCGCTGGACCGCCTGAATGGAAGCGTCCCACTTGCGCTGGCTGAGCTGCTGCGCCACTTGCTGAGCCCGGTTGAGGTCACTCGTTTCCGTCACCAGCAGGTGATATTCGTCGGTGCGAAAACGCGCCGCATTTCCCCCCAAGGCAGGCAGTTTTACCGCTCCCTCGCTGCCACTGAGCGTTACCTCCAATCCAGTGCCGCTGGTCAGCGTCACTGCCGGCACCACTCCGCGGTATCCTTGTCCAGTATCAATAAACAGCGCGACCCTGATGTTGGAGTCGGCTGCTTCCACGGGAACCTGTCCCGTCAGAAGCGTCGCCGACAGCAGGCCGGCCGTAAGGATTTTCCCCATCCAACGCTTGCACATGCCGCTCGTCCTTCCTCTCCGATGTTTTGTTGCGCGTCGAAAAATGGCATCAACTCCCATGTTTTTCGACAAAATCGCGATTTTTCCTGCCCCGTTTGCGAATTTGGAACCGGAAGAGGATTTTTACGGGAAACAAGAAGTAAGCCGACGTCGGATAAAGGACGTCGGCTTTTGTTAATCGGAAACCCGTACGGTTGTTCTAGACATTTGCTTCTATAACTATTTAGATTTGAAATAACTGGCATCGCCACCTTATTTTTGGTGGTTATAAAATTAATATCCCGGATCGTCATCATGAATAGTAATGACGGCACCTTGGTGACTATTTGAAACACGTTCTTTCAGGATTGGAAAAGCCGGAGTAAACATACCCACCGTTACAATCGTGATCAGTACTGCCGAGAAGATTTTCTTCATAAGGTCTACCTCCAATCTATATTCCTACTTACAATTACGTTGGCACAATTTCTCCAACATTTCCATAATTCCTTCAGACAATACTTTACCGAATTGACGATGTGCTACAAAAATAGAACCAATGCATTCGTTTACGTAGGCAAAGGCACCTAATTTCTGATAATACGAAGCGCTTTGTATCAAATTTTCAATACCTTCCTCGAACATTTCGTTTGCCAATTGATGCAGGCCTTTTTGTTTATAATACAACGCTAAATGTTCCACTTTTTTTGGTGTATTTATCTGTTGGGGTAAAAATTGCTCCTCTTTTTTTATCAGATCTTCTATCCCCTCATGGTCTCCAATTTGCTGGTACACTTCCAACAAATCAGTGGCAATGGCAATACGTGATTCGCGTTCCGCTTCTACCAGACATTCTTTGAATCCAGCAATTCCTTCAGAAAATTCCCCCTTTTTTACATGAATCTGAGCAAGATAGTATTTAGTTCTATTAGCATTTGCAAATGGGTTATTTACATACTTTTTCAAATACAACTCTGCAAGAATACAGTCCCCCATGTTTATGTAAGAGTTAGTAATTGCAAGCAGGGCAGAGGCCTTCAACTCACTTTCGGTTACGTCTTCCGCAATGCCCTGCCTGCACAGATGGATACAATCGTCGAAGTATTTGAGTGCATATGCTTGAAGTCCCAAACGGTAATACGCGATTATGCGCTCCGATGGCTGCAGATATTCGATGTACACCAACAGCTCTTTCCCTCTACGATATGTCTCCTCCAATCGGGAGAAGTCGTAGCGCTCGATCAAATACCGCTCGAACAACCCCTTCGCCAAATAAAAAGGGATGCCCCGCTTTTTCGTGCATTCGATCATCACGTTGTAAAGAGCCAGCTTGATTTCCTCGTTTTCAGACTCCCGAGCTTGCTGAAGAATGTAATCCAGCGCGAGAAACGTGTTTAGCCTCGGCGTTTCCAACAACTTGTTAGCCGTTTTTCGGACAATGTGTCGATTGGTACGGACGACAGCCTCGGACAACAACATTTTCAACGTCTCCGGTCGCTCAGAAACGCCCAAATAAAACGAGATAATCTTATCATATGGGATGTCGAGCGCGGACGCGATTTTGCAACAGGTGGAAAAACTGGGCCTCCTAGTCTCTCCCGATTCAATCCGGGCCAGTACGCTTCTGTTTAAACCTGTCAGCTCGGCCAATTCACTTATCGAGAGGTTCGCCTTATAGCGATACTCCTTTACCATCTCTGCAAACGACATTGGTACGCCCCCCAAACAGTATATAACCATTATCTGTAAATACTGTTGCCAGAGTACCATGAAAAATAATTTTTGTAAATATTTTGTTAATTTTGTTGAATTTTTACTGCTATATCAAACAAAGAGCCTGCTCTTCAATTGAAGGGCAGGCTCCGTCTTTCATGGCTATTTGAACAGGCGGAACAAGTATCCGGCCAACGACAGCAGAATACTGATCACGATGCAGGTGACGATCGGAAAGTAAAACTTGACGTTTTCCTTTTCCACCACGATGTCTCCGGGCAGGCGTCCGAGCGGCAGAAAGCGGCCGCCCACCTGCCACAACAGACCGATTGCGATCAGCACGGCTCCTCCAATAATCAGCAGTTTGGCTACCGGATTCACGCTTTCATCTCCCGACCAAAGTGTTGATAAGCCAACGGCGTCACCACACGGCCGCGGGGGGTCCGCTGCATGAAGCCGATTTGCAGCAGGTACGGCTCACAGACGTCCTCAATCGTCTGCCCTTCCTCTCCGATGGTAGCGGCGATTGTGTCCAAGCCGACCGGCCCCCCGTCAAACCGGTCGATGATCGCCAGCAACAGTTTGTGGTCAATGTGGTCCAGCCCGCAGGCATCCACCTGCAAGCGCTCCAGCGCTTCCCGGGCTATCTCCGCGGTAATCACGCCCTCACCCTGCACCTGGGCGAAATCGCGGACCCGTTTTAACAGCCGGTTGGCTACGCGGGGTGTTCCGCGCGAGCGTTTGGCAATCTCTTCGGCGCCGCCCTCGGTGATGCCGATCTGCAATATGTCGGCGGCCCGCGTAACAATAAACGTCAGTTCGGGAACGGTGTAGAACTCCAGCCGGTTGACCACGCCGAAGCGGTCCCGCAGCGGAGACGACAGCATCCCCGCCCGGGTGGTGGCCCCGACCAGCGTGAACGGCGGCAGATCCAACCGGACACTGCGTGCGCTCGGCCCTTTGCCGATGACGATGTCCAGGGCAAAGTCCTCCATCGCCGGGTACAGCACTTCTTCCACGCTGCGGTTGAGCCGATGGATCTCGTCGATGAAGAGCACATCGCCCTCCTGCAGATTGGTGAGCAGCGCGGCCAGATCGCCGGGCCGTTCGATCGCCGGACCGGAGGTGGTGCGGATGTTTACCCCCAGCTCGTTGGCGATGATTTGCGACAAGGTGGTTTTGCCGAGGCCGGGGGGACCGTACAGCAGGACGTGGTCCAGCGCTTCCTTGCGCATTTTGGCCGCCTCGATGAACACCTTCAGATTATCCTTTACCTGCTGCTGTCCGATGTATTCATTCAGATAGCGGGGACGCAGGCTCAGTTCCGCCGCATCCTCCTCCACATGCATCTGCGTCGTAATGATGCGATGATCCAACTCCTCACCCCCTCATTAACAGCGCAAGCCCCTGCTTGATCAACTGCTCAACCGGCGCGCCACCCTTGGCCGCTTCGGACAGGGCGCCGCGAATCGACTGCAGCTCGGCGTCGGAATAGCCCAACGCCGTCAACGCCTCCTGCGCCTCCTGTAGCGCGGACGCCGCCTTTTCGCCTGCCGCCAGTTCCGTCGCGGCAACAGCCATGACCGCCGACGGCGTGTAGCCGGTCAGCTTGTCTTTCAAGTCAAGGATCATCCGCTGCGCGGTCTTTTTCCCGATTCCGGGGAACTTCGTCAGATAGGAGACATTCTCCTGTTGAACAGCCATCACGATCTGTTCCGGCGTCGCGGCGGCCAGGATGGACAGCGCTCCTTTGGGGCCGATGCCGTTGACGTCCAGCAGCTTGCGGTACAAGTCGCGCTCCTCCCGCGTGGCAAACCCGTAGAGCAGGATCGCGTCTTCCCTGACGTGGTGATGGGTGTACAGCCTGGTTTTCGTCCCTTCGTACCGGACGAACTGGTACGGATTGGGACAAAAGAGGCGATAGCCGATGCCGCCGGCTTCGATGACGATGTACTCGGCATCCAGGTAAGCCAGCGTGCCTTCCACAAAATCAATCATCGTTGTGCTCCTTCCGAAAGGGAAATAAAGGCGCGGAACTGCGCGTGGGTGATGGCGATGCCCAGTGCGTCGGCGACGTCATCCGGCTTGGGCGTCTCCTTCAACCGGAGCAGCATTCGCGTCATCTCCTGAATCTGCCTTTTTTCTGCTCCGCCATAGCCGGTAACCGCCTGCTTCACCT
Source organism: Brevibacillus sp. MCWH (assembly GCF_013096935.1). Classification (NCBI taxonomy): domain Bacteria; kingdom Bacillati; phylum Bacillota; class Bacilli; order Caryophanales; family Paenibacillaceae; genus Brevibacillus; species Brevibacillus sp. MCWH. The sequence continues at coordinate 178,302 of NZ_SDLF01000006.1, forward strand.
GCATGGGCGTGTATTCGTAGACGGGAATGCCGGCCATCTCGGCGGCCAGCAGGATGACTCCCCTCGCTTGCCCGACCGTAAAAGCGGTCGTGACGTTTTTGTTGAAAAACAGCTTCTCAACGGCCATCTCATCCGGCCGGTATGTATCAAGCAGGCTCTGCATCGCTTCAAAGATCTGTTTCAGCCTTAGCGGCACCGGCAGGCCCGCCTCCGTCTGAATGCTGCCGTACTGTACAGGGCGCAGTTTACTGCCCTGTTTTTCCAAGATGCCAAACCCGACGATGGCAATGCCGGGGTCGATACCGATGATGCGCATGGGCCCACTCTCCGCGTTCAAGTTTCTGTTCCTACTGTACCACAAAGCGGAGAAAAAGCGAACGTGCATTTCCATCGGCAAAAGAAAAAGCCCGACCCTTTCACAGGATCGGACTGCATACGGCGTCACCTAGTGCTTGTTCAATCCCAGTGCATCCGCTTCGTCGTGCAGCATGTGCGCGTATTCGTCCACGCTTTCACGCATCTGTTCGCGGATCTGGTTGATCCGGCGATAGTCGAGCTTGTTGTGCCCCTGGTTCAATTGAACATACAAACGCTGGTGAAACTGGTCTTTGTAGCTTCCTCGAGGCATCGAAGACATGCTGGCAAGACCCCTCCTTAAAGCGCCGTATGAGAACAGTTTGGCGTGAGCATCAGCATGATATGATGGCAAGATTTGCTTCGCAAGCGGGATACGCCCGGCAGCGCACACTATTACGCGGAGGTGTCCTGATGTGCGTAATGTCCTGATCGTCACATTATTCCTCTGCTCTGCGCTGCTGTGGCAGCCCCTCCAGACCGCAGCGACCGCACCCCCGTCCGAACTGCTGATTGTCGTCAGCGTCGGACCGAATGCCGACTTTTTGTCCACGCTGTCCATCCGTCAAAAAAACGGGCTGGCTCAAATCATCCTGCGCAGCCCGATCGGCCCTGCCAGCCCCCCTCCCGAACCCGTCAGGGCAACGGTCTCCATCGGCTCCCGCACGTTTTTGTACGGGTATGACGGCCGCCTGTACGACCAAAACCAGCATGCTGCCGTGCACTTGCCCAACGATGCGGCTGCTGAGCTGGATCGGTACGTGAACCGGCTGGAACAGGTCCACTTCGGCAAACCGCTTGACTGGAGCGAAGTGCGCCGCATGTTCAAACGAATGGGGTACGCCACCGTCATCGACTTGGAGACGGGAAAACAGTTTCGCGTGCAGCGGCGGGCGGGCAGCCGTCACGCCGACGTGCAGCCGCTCACCAAAGAGGACACCCGGATCATGAAAGAGATCTACCAGGGCAAATGGAGCTGGAAGCGTCGGGCGATCCTGGTGAAGGTGAACGGCACGTACCTCGCCGCCTCGATGCACGGCATGCCGCACGGGGCAGGCGCGATCCGCGGCAACCAGTTCCCCGGTCATTTCTGCATCCACTTTACGGGCAGTTCCACGCACCGGCGCAAGGAGCCGGACCCCAGTCACAGCCTGATGATATTGAAGGCGTCGGGAAAACTGCCGGAAACGGTGATGGCCGCCTCGCCGTACCAACTCGTGGACTACTTTCTCACTTCCTTGCACGAACACGATTTGCAGACACTGCGCATGACCACGGACGGCTTTGCGCTGCCCCCTTTTCTACAGGGGATTGACAATGTCAAACGGACTGAGGAGATCCAGACCGGCGATACCCACGACATCCTCGCTGTGGAGATTCCGGTGCGCCTCGAATACGTCAACAGCGAGGGCGAGAAAAAGCAGGGGCGCTGGGTGTTTCACTTGTGCCGAACCGCCCCCTGGACCCCGTGGAAAATCACGGATATTTGTGACGACGAGTAAAGGCTGCCCGCAACGGGTCAGCCTCCCATCTCAACTTTCTTCTTCGTCTGTCTGAAACTCACTGTACGTGGACAGCACGCTGTTGTACTCCGCCAGATCGCGGACACGGATGCCCCGTTTCAACGATTCCAGCTTATCCTTGGTCAGTTTTGTTTCCATTTTTGCGGTGTCGATCCGGTAAAACGTCTGCACCACCTGCTGCTCCGCCGGCAGGCCATTGAACAACGTCAGCACGCCATCGGGCGACAAGCCGAAGTATCCGTTTGCCTTGCACGACGGAGCCAGATCGTTCTCCCGCTTGTACAGGATCAGCTTGGCAGGATCGGACGCGATAATCTCCCACCCGCTGTACGCCACCAGGGCTTGGGCCAGTTGCTCGTGCGGAACCTGTTTGATTTCTTCATCCTTTACGCCGCACAGGTAGGTGCGAGCCAGCACCAGCTGGTACGGCTTGTTCACGGTCTCCTGTGATCCGCCTGTCTCCACAGCCAGCCAGGATAGTCCGCTCCCGTTTTGGTCCCGGATCAATTCTCCTGCCGCAATGCCGCCGGCCAAACCAACGGCAAACACGGCTGTCCACGACATGAAAAACAACCAATGCCGCCTCATGATACCCATGTACTCCTTTGTACCTGTTTCCAACTAGCATTGCCAATTTTCTAATAGGAAATACCCGGGAATCGCCAAAATTCTTATCTTTGCGACAACTACCCGTGGAAAATATACCCAATCCCCTACAGACGTGATACACTATGATTGCACGTAATCTATCTTTCACGGGAGGAATGCAATCCTATGAAAAAGGCACGCGTACACAGGCTGGCCAGCTGTCTCCTGTCTGCTTCCCTGGTTGTGGCGGCGCTTTCGTTCCCGCTCGTACCGGCAAGCGCCAACGGGGACTCCACACTGAAACTGCGCCTCTTGGAGACGACCGACCTCCATACGCACATCGTCAACTACGATTACTATCAAGACAAGGAAACGGACGAGTTCGGCCTGGCCAAGACTGCTTCGCTGATCAAAAAAGCCCGCGAAGAAGTGAAAAACTCAATGCTGTTTGACAACGGCGACCTGATCCAGGGCAATCCGCTGGGCGATTACGTGGCAAGGGTAAAACCGCTCAAGGACGGCGAGATTCATCCCGTTTACAAGGCGATGAACCTGTTGAACTACGATGCCGGCAACATCGGCAACCACGAGTTCAACTTCGGCCTGGAGCATCTGGATCGCAGCCTCAAGGGGGCGAAATTCCCCTACGTCAACGCCAACGTGTACGTGGACGACAAAGACAACAACCCGGACAACGACAAGAACAAGTTCACGCCTTATCTGATCCTGGAGCGCACGTTCAAGGATGAGCGCGGCAAGGACGTCAAGCTGAAAGTGGGTGTGATCGGCTTTGTTCCGCCGCAGATCATGGTGTGGGACAAGTCCAACCTGGAAGGCAAGGTGATCGCCAAGGACATCGTGGAGACGGCGAAGAAATACGTGCCGGAAATGAAGAAAAAGGGAGCCGACATCATCGTCGCCATTCCCCACTCCGGACTTGGCCCCGTCGAAGCGGGCACCACTCTGGAGAACGCCAGCTATCAACTGAGCAAAGTGGACGGCATCGACGCCATCTTGTTTGGCCACTCCCACTCTGTCTTCCCGGGCCCCGGCTATGAGAACATCCCGGGCATCGACGCAAAAAAAGGGCTGATCAACGGCAAGCCGGCCGTCATGCCGGGCTACTGGGGCAACCATCTGGGCGTGGTCGACCTGACGCTGAAACAGGAAAACGGCAAATGGAAGGTCGTCGAAGCGGAATCCCGGGCGATCCCGATCTACGATACTGCGAACAAAAAAGCTCTGGCTGACGTGGACACCTCCATCGTCAATGCCGTGAAGGAGGATCACGACAAAACCGTCGAGTGGGTGCGTTCTGCAGTAGGCACAACCACCTCGCCAATCCACAGCTATTTTGCGCTGGTCCAGGACGATCCGTCCATCCAAATCGTCACCAACGCTCAAAAGTGGTACGTGGAGAAAAACATCAAGGGCACGGAATATGAGGGCATTCCGGTGCTGTCTGCAGGCGCTCCGTTCAAGGCGGGCGGCCGCAACGGGGCAAGCTACTACACCAACATTCCGGCCGGCACCATCGCGATCAAGAACGTGTCCGATCTGTACATTTACCCCAACACGTTGAAAGCGGTGCTGGTGAACGGCGCGCAATTGAAAGAGTGGCTGGAACGCTCCGCCGGCCAGTTCAATCAGATCGACGTGAACAAGACGGAGGAGCAGCCGCTGATCAACGAAGCCTTCCCGACTTACAACTTTGACGTCATCGACGGGGTCACTTACCAGATCGACGTCACCCAGCCGTCCAGGTACGACAGGGAGGGTAAGTTGGTCAACCCGAACGCGAACCGGATCAAGAACCTCTCGTACAACGGCAAACCGGTCAAGGCGGAGGACAAGTTCATCGTCGTGACCAACAACTACCGGGCCAGCGGCGGCGGCAACTTCCCGGGTCTGGACGGCAGCAACATCGTCATCGACTCGCCGGACGAAAACCGCCAGGTCGTGATCGATTACATCCTCAGCCAAAAGACAATCAACCCGGCAGCCGACAACAACTGGTCGTTCGCTCCGATCACCAAGAAGGTAAACGTGACCTTCACCACGTCCCCGGACGCCAAACCTTATGCCGAACAGATGCCGCATCTCAAGTACCTGACTACGCTGGAAAACGGCTTTGTCAAATACAGCATCGACCTGTCCAAGGCAGCCTCCAAGTAACGCGAAAAAAGCTGATGGCATCCGTGCCGTCAGCTTTTTTCTTTTACCCGACAAATAGATAGGACCCCCAGGGAGAGCGCTGAAAAATCGCCGGGCCCGCTTCCAGAAACATTCGGCGCGACCGGCGCAGCCGCGCTTCCATCTGTACGAGCTGCAGCACACCGCGCATGGTGTAACCCGGCCGGTTGGCGTACACGCCCGTCACTTCGCGCAGGAAATTGTCCGGGTAGCGCAGAAGCTGGTGGATCATCCAGACTTGGGTGTCGCTGAGCACATTTACCCGGCTGTACGCCTCAATCGCTTCCACAAACGATTCGACGCGGTACCCCTGCATCAGCAGCATGCGCCCCATGAGCTGGACCAGATCGCTGAGCTGCATGTCGTGGCTCACGGTGTCCAGGTCGATCAAATAGCATCTTCCTTGCGGCGTGATCAGAAAATTGTGGCTGGCCACGTCCCGGTGGGCGAGCGTACCCTGTTTGACCACCGCAAACAGCTCCGACGCCAGCGGCAGTTTGTACGCCGTCTGCAAAATCTCGCGGCTGTCACGGATGACTTCATCCGCCATCTCCAGGATGATTTGTTCCAGCCGGTTTTGCGGGCCATGCTGTTCCACGTGCCAGATGATCCGCTCGAAATGCTCCAATCGGCTTTCCCATTTGTCCAGCAAAGCCGGTTTGCCTTCAAATGCATAGGGATAAGGGACGGGGAAGCCGCTGGCCGCCTGGTGAAATCTGGCCAGCGTCGCGGCCGATTTTTTTACGTCGGATAGCGAGGTGTTGTCGGCTTCCCGGCCATCGATCATTTTCATCACGGTGTAGTAACGGTTCTGAAACGGAAAGATTTTCTCTCCGCGCTCATCGGAGACGTACTGAACCGTTTGGTAAAATCCTTTCTCTTGCAGGGTATCGGAGAGTCGGGTCACCCACTCCGCCTTCTCCCGATCTTTGTAGCCCTTGATGATCCAATGGCCCCGATCCGTCTTGAGAAGATGAACATTGCGTCGGGGCTTTATCCCATAGATGCGGCAGCGGAACGCTTTTTCAAGAGAAAGAACAAAGGATCTGCTCATGTCCTGACACTCAGGAAGAAGAAGATTCATCGTGCCCCTGTTCCCAATTTGGCCACACTTCCTGAGCGGGCAGGGCCGGAATGGATTGGGAAGCAGAGTACGTCAACGGGGTCGCGTTCTCCTGTGTGCCGCTGTCACACTGACAATCTTGATAGGGCAAGTCATCATATGGACCATCGTGACCGCTGTCCCGACACGAGCAAGAGCTGGACGTCGAATCGCAGCACTCCCGATGATGCCGCTTCTTCTTGCGGCGGGTACGGCCCGGCGGACGCCGCCATCTCGACGGACTGTCTTCATACAGGTAATCCGGCGGCATCGCGTGTGGCGGCAGCATTTCCGGACCTGTCCACGGCGGCATCATGTTCGGCGAAATCATTTCCGGACCCGCCCACGGCGGCATCATGTTCGGCGAAATCATTTCCGGACCCGCCCACGGCGGCATCGCGTTCGGCGGCAGCATTTCCGGGCCTGCCCACGGCGGCATCGCGTGTGGCGGCAGCATTTCCGGGCCTGCCCACGGCGGCATCGCGTGTGGCGGCAGCATCTCCGGGCTTACGCGCGGCGGCATCGCGTTCGGCGGCAGCATTTCCGGGCTTACGCGCGGCGGCATCGCATTCGGCGGCAGCATTTCCGGGCTTACGCGCGGCGGCATCGCGTTCGGCGGCAGCATTTCCGGGCTTACGCGCGGCGGCATCGCGTTCGGCTGCTGCGTCTGCGGGCTTACCCACGGCGGTCTTCCGCAAGGCGGGCAGATCGGCTGCGTCGGACTCACCTTGGCCGGTGGAGCCGTCGGCGGAACCGGCCTCAGTTGAGGCGGCACAGGCGGCCGAATCGGTTGAATCGGCGGCTGTGGAGTGACCGGACGAGTGGGCGAAGGCACAACCTGCGGCGATAACCTGGTAGGCGGTGTCGGCGCAGCGTACGGCACGAACGGACGCACTTGGCCGGGGGGCGCAGGCGGAACATTCGGCCCATATGGTCTTACCTGGCCGGGCGGCATTGGCGGCACTCCTGGTCCGTATGGTCTTACCTGACCGGGCGGCATTGGCGGAACATTCGGCCCATATGGTCTTACCTGGCCGGGCGGCATTGGCGGCACTCCCGGCCCGTATGGTCTTACCTGACCGGGCGGCATTGGCGGCACTCCCGGCCCGTATGGTCTTACTTGGCCGGGCGGCATTGGCGGCACTCCCGGCCCGTATGGTCTTACTTGGCCGGGCGGCATTGGCGGCACATTCGGTCCATACGGTCCAATATCGCCGAACGGCGCGGGCAGTTCAGACGGCTCGGAAGGCAGGGCCTGCGGCGCTTCTTGTTCTGCTTCGATTTCCACTTCGCGCTCTTGCCCGATGTCTGTGTCCATCTCTGGTTCTGTTCCTGGTTCCGCTCCCGGTTCGGTTCCCAGTTCCGTTTCCGGTTCTGTTTCCGGTTTCAGCTCCTGATCCGTGTCTTCCTCCGGCGGCTCCATCGGCCGCATCTCGATTTGCTGCGGCACCTCCGGCTCCATTTGTTCTTCCTTGATCGGCTTTTCTTTAACCCGGGGAGATTCCTGCGATGATGACGTCCTGTTTTTCTGCGGCCGTACCGGCACGCGCTTGGACGGGATTTTTACCCGCATGCCGGGATAAATCAAGTCAGGGTTTTTTATCTGGCTGTTCAGGCGAAGCAGTTCTTTAAAATCGACGCCGTATTTTTTGGCGATTTTCCACATGGTGTCGCCTCGTTGAACTACGTGGATTTTCACAGTTTCTCCTCCCTCTCGGAAACTCCTTTTCATGGTATGCACCCATGGGCGTTTTGCTCACCCCGGCAAAAAAGGGCGTTCGCCCATCTTGCGGAGCGCACGAAAAAACGGCTGTTTGACGTGTCGTCAAACAACCGTTCCGATGGGAGTTTTCTGCAGCAGTGCAGTGAAACTGCCGCTTTCCTCCACGCACTTGCCACGCTTTCACCTTTTTTCTCCAACGCGGACACCATGCTTGAACCGCTCAGAAGGTCCCCGGCATTTTCCTCTTCTACATATGGCTTACTCCTTGTAAATGGCCTTCAGATAAAACGGATACGTGCCGAGCTGGCGGACCTGGCAGCCAAGTGCCTCAATCTCGGCAAACGCGCCGGGAAGCAGCACATCGTCCATTCTTTGTTCGATGTCAATCACGAACAGGTAGCTGCCCAATCCCTTTTTGGTCGGGCGGGATTCGATGCGGGACAGGTTGATCTTGCGCCAGGCAAACGCGGCCAGCACCTGGTAGAGGGCGCCCGGAAAATCTTCTGGAAGCGTGACCAGGATGGTCGTCTTTTCCCTGTCAGACGGGGGCATCTCCAGCGGTTCGCGACCGACGAGGACAAAACGGGTATAGTTGTTGGAATAGTCTTGAATCTCCTGCTGAGCAAACGACAGCGGGTAGATTTCCGGATTGAGCCGCGTCCCGATCGCCGCCCACGGTTCCTCCGGATGCTCGCTGACGATCTGTGCCGCCTGCGCCGTGCTGTTGGTGTACTCAATTTCAGCGTGGGGCAGGTGCTTGCGGAGAAAATTGTGACACTGGGCGATGGCGTGCGGGTGCGACAAAATCCGGGTAATGGCTTCGAGCGGCAGGATGTCGTCCCGCTTGGCCACCAGCAAGTGCTGTGATATTGGCAGCGCCAGTTCGGCCAAAATCGGCAGGTCCACCTCGTGAATCAACCAGTCCATGGCCGCGTTGACGGTGCCTTCAATCGTGTTTTCCACCGGCACCACGCCGTAGTCTGCCTCTCCTGTGGCAGCGGCGTTCAGAACGTCGATGATGCTCGGACACGCCAAGTAACGAAACGGCCGACGCGCCGTCAACGCGCGGGCCGCTTCTTCTGAAAATGTTCCGCGCGGTCCGAGAAAAGCCAATCGTTTCTCCATGACAATACTCCTATCCGCATTCTCTATCTGGTCGAGATTGTCACCTGTGCGCCATGCTCATCGGGTCTTAACCGCATCGTCCGGTAGGAAACGCCGTGCTTTTGCATCACACTGTCGACAAACGCCTGCAGCTTTTCCCGCTCCGCGTCCGTCGAGTAGAAGCAGAGCATCGTCGGTCCCGCGCCGCTCAGCGCCGCACCCAGTGCGCCGTTGCGAGACGCCCCGTCCAGGATTTCACGCAGGCCGGGGACAAGCGCAGCCCGGTACGGCTGATGCAGCCGATCCCCCATCGCCTGACCCAACAGGTCCAATCTGCCTTGGGCCAAAGCGGCCACCAGCAAACTGCTATGACCAACATTATATATGACATCCGGTTTGCTGTACACATCAGGCAGGACATGGCGCGCCTTTTCCGTCGACAGCGGATAGTCAGGGATGATTACGAGCGTATGCAGCCCCTCCGGGGGAGCAAGGCGGACGTAAGGGATCGGCTCCTCGTCCCGCTCCGGCATCGTCGCCACCACAATGCCGCCGAACAGCGACGCCCCCACGTTGTCCGGATGGCCTTCCAGCCGGGTGGCGATGGCAAACAGCCGCTCCCGGTCAAACGGCTCTCCGGCCAGCTTGTTGGCGGCGACGAGTGCGCCGACGATCGCCGCGGCGCTGCTGCCAAGCCCCCGCGTCAGCGGCGCTTCCGTCGTTGCGCGGATATACAGTTCGGGGACGGGCAGCCCCGCTTCCGCAAACAGTCCTGCGGCCACCTGGTACAGCAGGTTCCCCTTGTCCGCGGGCAGCCCCTCCAGTTCCTCGCCGATCAGCACGATTTCCGTCGTCTCGCTGAGCGCCATCTCCACTGTGGAGTACAATTGAAAGGCCATGCCCACGGCATCGAAGCCCGGTCCCAGGTTGGCGGTGCTGGCGGGGACGGTGACCCGCACGAGAGGACGGTTCATCACGAAACGCCTCCCGCATTTTCGCGAATCAACGCCATCACCGCGTCACGCGTCGCCGGCACGGAGCGCGGTTCTTCCCCTACCAGCTTGAGGGCGGTATTGGGATCTTTCAGTCCGTTGCCCGTCAGCACGCATGCGATCGTCAGGCCCTGCTCCAATCTGCCCGCCTCGCGCAGCTTGATCACGCCGGCCAGGGAAGCGGCCGATGCCGGTTCGCAGAAGATGCCTTCGCTTTTCGCGAGCAAATGGTAGGCGTGCAGAATTTCCTCGTCGGTCACGCTGTCCACCAGACCGTCCGATTCGGCGATGGCCGCCAGCGCTCCATCCTTGCTCGCCGGGTTGCCGATGCGAATCGCCGTGGCAATCGTCTCCGGATTGGGCACGGGATGGCCGAGGACCAGCGGCGCCGCCCCCGCCGCCTGAAAGCCGAACATGCGCGGCAGTTGTGCCGTTTTTCCGGCTGCGTGGTACTCCTTGAAGCCCTTCCAGTATGCCGTGATGTTGCCGGCGTTGCCCACCGGAATGGCGAGAATGTCCGGGGAGGTGCCGAGCGCGTCGCAAATTTCAAACGCGGCGGTTTTTTGCCCCTCGATCCGGTACGGGTTGACCGAGTTGACCAGCGTGATCGGCTCAGCAGCGGTGATGTCGCGGACGATGCGCAGCGCTTCGTCAAAGTTCCCGTCGATGGCGATAACCTCCGCTCCGTAGGCGATCGCCTGCGCCAGTTTGCCCAGCGCGATGTTGCCGCTCGGGATCAGCACGATGCAGCGCAGCCCGGCGCGGGCGGCGTAGGCAGCGGCAGCAGCAGAGGTATTGCCGGTGGAGGCGCACATGATGGTGGTGCTGCCTTCTTCCAGCGCTTTGGCGACGGCCATCACCATGCCGCGGTCTTTAAACGAGCCGGTCGGATTCAGCCCCTCATACTTGAAGTACAGCTCTACACCCAATTGCCGGGAGAGAGACGGAGCGTATATCAGTGGCGTGTTGCCCTCGTGAAGGCTGACATGCGGAGTCTTTTCCGTCACCGGCAGAAACTGGCGGTACCGGGCGATGATGCCGGATTGCCGGTCGGCCTGAACAGACGATTGCCATTGGCTCATGCCTGCTCGCCTCCTTCCACGCGGTAGCAGCTTTTCACTTCACTTACGATCTCCAGTTCTTCCATGCCCTGCAGCACCTCGTCCATGTCTCCCTTCGACGCCAGATGCGTCACGATGATGATTTCCGCCTGTTCACCGTTGTTGTACGGCTGCTGCAGCACCTGCTCCAGCGAGATGTTCTTGTCCGCCAACAGCTGCGTAATCTGCGCCAGTACACCGCGCTTGTCGGCCACGACGATGCGAAGGAAATATTTTGACAATTTCTGCTTGTCATCCTTGAGAATCTTTTCTTTGTATGGAGCGACCATGCCCCGTCCGTTTACACCCAGCTTCATGTTTTTCACCACCGTCACCAAGTCCGACACGACGGCCGTTGCCGTCGGAAGTTCGCCTGCACCCGGACCGTAAAACATGGTCTCGCCCACTGCTTCCCCGTGCACGTAGACGGCGTTGAACACTCCGTTGACCGATGCCAGCGGGTGACTCTTGGCGATCATTGTCGGCTGTACGCTTACCTCGATTGCTTCGCCGTCCCGGCGGGCCAGACCCAGTAGCTTCACCTCGTAGCCCAGCTTTTTGCCGTAGGCGATATCTTCCTTGGTCACCCCGCTGATGCCTTTGACGTCCACATCCTCCAGCTTCATCGGCACACGGAAGCCCAACGTCGCCAGAATCGCCATCTTGCGGGCAGCGTCATAGCCTTCGACGTCGGAGGTGGGATCTGCTTCGGCGTATCCGAGCGCCTGCGCTTCCTTCAGCACGTCGCTGTAATCGGCACCGTCCTGGCTCATTTTGGTGAGGATGTAGTTGGTCGTGCCGTTGACGATCCCCATCATTTTGGTGATACGGTCAGACGAAAAACCTTCCACCAACGCTCTCAGAATCGGAATACCGCCGGCGACACTGGCTTCGTAATAGACGTCGCAACCTTTCTCCTGCGCTTTTTGCAGGATTTCGCCGCCGTGCAGGGCCATCAGATCCTTGTTGGCGGTGACGACGTGCTTGCCCCGTTCCAGCGCTGCCAGAATATATTCTCTCGCCGGCGAGATGCCGCCGATCACTTCCACGATCACGTCGATCTCCGGGTCGTCCAGCAGATCGGACGCATTGGTCGTAAGCACGCTGTTCATCGACGGGATGCTCCGGGTCTTCTCTGCATCCTGCACCAGAATCCGCTTGATCTCGATGCCCAGCCCCGTCTGTTTTTGCAAATCCTCCTGATGGGCCTGGATGATGCGAACGACGCCAGTGCCTACTGTGCCAAACCCCATCAACCCCAGTTTTACCGTTTGCTTGTCCATGTCTCTCTCCTCCTATCCGGCAGCCGCTATCCGCGACCGACAATCATCGCTTTGCGCACACCGTTTATCTCTTGCAGTCCTTCCAGAAACTCCGTGCTGGACACCTTCAGATGAGCCATGTCCACCGACATGGAAATGTTGGCAATACCCTGGAGCGGGATCGTCTGGTTGATCGTCAGCACGTTGCCCCCTTGCTCCGCTATGTACTGCAGCACCTTGGACAGGTACCCGGAGCGATGTTCCAGCGAAAACGTGATGGTCATAATCTTCTCACTCATCATCGCGTTGAACGGAAAAATGCCGTCCTTGTACTTGTAAAAAGCACTGCGGCTTAATCCCACCCGTTCCACCGCCTCGTTTACCGTATCCACTTCTCCGGCCTCCAGCAGTTTTTTCGCCTCGATGGTCTTGGCGATCGACTCCGGTAAAATGTCGGAGCGAATCAAGTAAAACTTTTCTTCCCGTTTCACACGTTGTGTCCTCCTGAGAAAAACAGTTGTTTTCGCCTAGAGGACATTATAGCTGATCCCTTTTCCCCTGACAATCCTTCTATGCAATTTTTTTGTGCTCGCCTGCTCGTACATGAGCGAATTTCCCTTGGCACAGACTATAACGGACCCAGAGCAAAGCGAGGTGAGTGACCAATGGCTGGACGCGGCAAGACGGACAAGTCGGAGCGCCGGAACAACCACCCCGCCGCCAAGCCGAGCGATTTGGACCAGTTCGGCGACAACACGCGGGGGAAAAAAATGGCCCAGTCTCCCCACGCAGTGGAAGATCCGAGCGGCAACAAGTAAACGGGCACAGCAAAAAAAGTATGCCTGTGGTCAGGCATACTTTTTGCTCCCAAAATATTCCATTTATTTCCTCCGGACGAACGCTTTCTTCCTGAGACGTTCACGCATTCCTGCTCGTTGCAAGGAATTGCAAGACTTATGCGTTGCGTCCGGATTGTGCCAATTTTTCGTAATAACGCTGCAGCACGTGACGATATCTTTCCTCCAGATCGGTGATGACCAGCTTTAACACCGCCGAACCGTCCCGAAACGTCTTCTCCACCACTTTTGTCATCGCCACCAGTTCCTGCTTGTAATGCGGAAGAAAAAAGGACAAGTGCAAAAAATCGCCTACGGAGACGAATCCGTCCGTGCCGACAATCAGATGCGTCGGGGAAAACCGAAGCAGGACGCCCTCCCCGCTTTCTTCTATGGGTCGGGCTCCCATGATTTTGTACGGAACATTGATGACAAAATCAGGCTGCAGGAGCGGCCGCTCTCCTTTGGCTTCCTGTTCGATGCTGGTCGGCACCAGGCGCGCCAGCTTCACGGGCCACACCGCCTGTTCCTGCACCACCTGCAGACTCAGCCAGGTAATGGCTTCATCCGTTTCCCAGCGCAGACGGACGATGGTTCCCAACAGGGAGGGGTTCGTGTCGCTCTCCACGTACGAAAGGATCAGATAGCCCGAATGAACATGTTCGACGATGGCATGAAGCGGCCGATTTGCTGCCAAGGGCGTCACCAGTTCGACCGCTCCGCCCCGCTGCAACCGCTTGTCCGCAATAAACGGAGAAAGGGAGGGGATATCCGCCATACTGTTATCACTCCACAAATTCAAACTCAAAATCACCAATGCGGACGGTGTCGCCATCCTTGGCCCCGTGTTTGCGCAGGGCTTCGTCCACGCCCATGCTGCGCATCATGCGGGCGAAGCGCTGAACAGAATCGTAGCTGTTCAGATTGGTCATGCGGACCAGCTTTTCAATTTTTTCGCCGCTGACGACATATACCTCGTTGTCGCGGGAAATCTCAAACGGCTCCGGCTCTTTCTCTGCGCGGAAGACGACGCGCTCTTCCGCTTCCGCCACCTCTTCGACAGCCGGCTTGTCCGGCAGCGTTTCCAACAGATCGGCCACGGCGTGCATCAGCTCCTGTACCCCCTGGCGGGTAGCCGCTGAAATTTCGTACACGGTCACACCGGGCACCAGTTCCTGAAAGCGGCGCAAATTCTCCTTTGCCTCGGGCAGGTCCATCTTGTTGGCGGCGACGATCTGCGGCCGCTCTTCCAGCTTCAGGTTGTACAGCTTCAGTTCCCGGTTGATCTGATGGAAATCTTCCACCGGGTCGCGTCCGTCCACGGCTGCCATGTCGATCACGTGGACGATCAGACGGGTCCGCTCTACGTGTCGCAAAAACTGGTGCCCCAGCCCCACACCTTCATGCGCCCCTTCGATCAGCCCCGGCAGGTCCGCCATGACGAAACTGCGTTCGCCCAGATCGACCACGCCCAGGTTGGGCGTCAGCGTGGTAAAGTGGTAGGCGGCAATCTTCGGCTTGGCCGCCGTTACGCTGGCCAAAAGCGTCGATTTGCCGACGCTGGGATAGCCGACCAGACCGACATCGGCAATCAGCTTCAGCTCCAGTCTCACATAGCGCTCCTGTCCCGGTTCACCGTTCTCCGAGATGTGCGGCGCCGGATTGGCCGGTGTGGCAAAGCGGATGTTGCCCCGTCCGCCGCGCCCGCCTTTGGCGATGACGGCCCGCTGTCCGTTCTCGACCAGGTCGGCGATGACCTCCCCGGTATCGTCATCAATCACGGTCGTCCCCGGAGGAACCCGCACGACGAGGTCTTCCGCTCCGGCTCCGTGCTGCCCTTTATTGCGTCCGTTCTCGCCGCGCGGAGCCTTGAAATGCTTCTGGTAGCGAAAATCCACCAGCGTGCGCAGCCCTTCATCCACGACGAAGACCACATCTCCGCCGCGCCCGCCGTCACCGCCGGCCGGCCCGCCCAGCGGCACGTATTTTTCCCGTCGGAAAGAGACGGCTCCATTTCCGCCGTCTCCCCCCTTCACGTAAATCCTTACCTGATCGACAAACATGCTGTCACCTCTCTCATTCCGCCACTGGAACAGCCGTTTCCAGTACCCATTCCTCGTCTGTATGTATGCACGCGGTGATTATCACCGGAATTCGACTCTTGTCACGTACCAGTTTTTCCAGTTCGCACTGCGCGGATGCACGCAGCTTCCCGGCCAGGTCAAAGCGAAAATGGATGCCCTTTTCGCCTCGGTACAAGCTGATTTGCATGCTGGCCGGTTCAAATTCATTCCGGTCCAGGTGCTCTCCGACCGTAAACACAATACCTGCCACCAACTGAAACAGGTCATGCTCGTCTGCTGCTGCCTTGCGCAGGTCCACTTCGCTGCAGACATCCACTTCCAGCAGCAGGTCATTGTTTAGCGCGTTAAACGTCAAAAAGAAGACGGACAGCAGCGAGCTGTTCAGCCTGGCCACCATGCTTTCCTGCATGGCCAGCTCCGCGATGCGTTTCAGGTACTTTTCACCTTCTTCCAAGCGGCCCAGACGCAGGTAGCCGAGCAAAACCTGGACATGGTTGAGCCAGTCGTGCCGCTGCCGGTTCAATACGGCCAGCAGTTGATCAGTTTGCTGCGTGAACAGCGTGCGCTCGTCCCTCATCTTCCCCACCCAAACCGATAAATTTCTTTCTTCTACCATTGTACCATACGTGCGTAACGACTAAAAGAAATCCTCCATGCCGGATAAAAAGAAAACCCAGCGACAAGGCTGGGTTTTCGTCTCCGAACTATTTACGCTTGAGAAGCGACCGGTTCGATCACCACTTGTTTGCGATCGCGGCCCAGACGCTTGAAGCGAACGATGCCGTCAGCCGTTGCAAACAGCGTGTCGTCGCCGCCTCTCATGACGTTAGCACCCGGGTAGATCTTCGTACCGCGTTGGCGTACGAGGATGTTGCCAGCTTTCACGAATTGACCGTCGCCGCGCTTCACACCCAGACGTTTGGAGATGGAGTCGCGACCGTTCTTGGTAGAACCTACCCCTTTTTTGGAGGCGAAGAACTGCAGGTCAACTGGGAACAGGAATTTCATAGTCAGGCACCTCCTTGCCATTTTGAATCGTGAATCGCCACGTATTTTCCGTTCGTTTCAGCTACAACAAACAGGGCAACAACCATGCTCTCAGCCAAGAGCTGTTGTTTCTCATGAAGGCGAGCGTCGTCGAGACGGCCCACTCTCCAGCGGAGAAACCCGCCCTCTTCTGCTGCGTGCTCAACGTCCGGAACAAATCCGAGCAGTGGCTGAATCGAATTGACGATCCCGAGACTGACCGCGGACACGGCTGCACAGACGATGTCCTCGCCATGCCTGCCGGCGTTGGCATGTCCCGAAATCGCAATCTCTTCAATTTCACAGTGCGCATTGCGCTGAACAGTTACGGTAATCATCTCGGTACGTCACCAAAATTACGCATTGATCTTTTCGATCACAACTTTGGTGAACGGTTGACGGTGACCTTGTTTGCGACGGTAGTTTTTCTTGGCTTTGTATTTGTACACGATAATTTTTTGACCTTTACCGTGTTTTTCTACTTTGCCGGTTACCGTTGCGCCTGCTACGGTAGGAGTACCTGCCGTAACTTTGCCGTCTTTGCTTACAAAGAGAACTTTGTCGAAAGTAACTACGTCACCTTCGCCTGCAGCCAGTTTCTCGATGTAGAGAACAGAGCCTTCTTCTACTTTGTATTGCTTGCCGCCGGTTTCGATAATTGCGTACATGTTGTGCACCTCCTATACTCAGACTCGCCTGTGCAGGTGCGCCGCGAACGGCGTCTTGTCCAACCTGATTCGAGCGGTTACAGTATGCGCGAGGCATAGCTGCATGACAGACATTAGGTTACCATACCTGTACTGTACAGTCAAGGCATTTTATGCTTTTTCCCGATACAGCCGGTCCGCTTCCTCTCTGCGGCCGGCGTACAGGATGCGGTATCGCTCGGGCGGAAGATGGTCAGCGCGCAGCACGTACAGATGCAGCGGCCGCCCCTCTGGACTATCAGCCGCCAAGCGTTCGTACATCCGGGCCGGCACCTCGATCAGCGCCGCTTCCGCCTCCTGGCTGCGGACAAGCCCGCCCAGCTCGTCAAACAGTCGGCGCTCCAGTTCGTCGACGGATAGGACTCGTCCCGTTCCGCCACAGCAGGAGCACGGCTCCGTCATCCGTTCGGCCAGGCTGGCCCGCACCCGCTTGCGAGTCAGCTCAACCAGGCCGAGCGCGGTCATGCCTAACACCGCCACCGGCGCCGTATCCTTGGCAGCTTCGGCGCGCAGGGCAGCCAACACCCGCTCCCGATTGGCCGCTTCCTGCATGTTTACAAAATCGATCAGGACAATCCCACCGATGTCGCGCAGCCGCAGTTGACGGGCAATCTCCCGGGCCGCTTCCAGGTTGGCGGCAGTTATCGCCTGTTCGCGCTGCTGTCCCCCTTTGCCGCTAAAGGCTCCCGTGTTGACGTCGATCACCGTCATCGCTTCCGTGCGGTCAAACACGAGATGGACGCCGCTCGGCAGGGGGATGCGCCGCTGCAGCGCCCGGTCCAGTTGGGCCTCCAAGCCGAGCCGCTCAAACAGCGGTTCCCTGCCCTGATAGCGGCGAATCTTGTCCGCCGCGTCGGGATACAGCACCTCCGTCAGTTCCTTGACGCGCTGAAAGGCGGCCGTCTCTTCGACGATGATCTCCTCCGCGTCCTCCGCTCCAAAGTCGCGCAGTGCCGCCTCAATCAGTCCGACATCGCGGCAGATCAGGCACGGCGTTTTCCGCCCGGCGGCCGAGGCGAGCGCTTCCCGCCAGCGCTTTCGCAAAAAGGTTAGCTCGCGGGCCACTGCTTCATCGTCGGCATGTTCGGCTTCCGTCCGCACGATCACTCCTTCGCCGTCCTCCAGCAGTCCGGCGGCCCGCTCCCGCAGCTTCCGCCGTTTTGCCTCGTCCGCAATCTTGCGCGAAACCGAGACGCGGGCAGTCGGCTCGGCCGGCACGCTTGCGACCGGCAGGCTGTTTTCCACCGTCCCGACGGCTCGTCCCTCCGGAGGCAGGTACACCAGCAGTCGGCCGGGGATGCTGACGCGCGTCGTCACTTTTGGCGCCTTCCCTTCCGCCGCTTCCTTGCTCACCTGCACCAGCAGTGTTTCACCTACTCGCACCAGCTCGTTGATCAGGCGCTTTTCCGTTCCATGAAACGGCGGCAGGGCATCGTCCACGTACAAAAAGGCGTTTTTTCCCTGGCCGATGTCGACAAAGGCGGCCTGTATCCCCGGCAGCACATCCGTCACCCTGCCCCGGTAGACACAACCCGCCTGCGGTTCCGTCTCCGCCTGTTCGCTGCGCCATTCGACCAGTCGCCCCTGTTCAAGCAGCGCCGCCCAGAGCCTGCCGCCAGACCCGCTGATAGCCACCTGTTTCACGCCGTTCCTCTCCTTTTTTGCCTCTTCCCGCGCATGTAAGACGGACGGGCCGGCTTGACGTCCCGCACGTCCACGCCATGCCCACCATCGCTTGGGCGGGTTCCGCATCATCACTCGCACCACGTACTCTACCACAGCGGTGAAAAAAAGAAAAGCGGCGGGACCGCGCTCACACCAACTGCCCGACGGCGGTATCGTGTTTGTTTTCAAACAGAAGCGCATGCAGCAGCCGCTCCTCAGCCAGCAGACCGCTCCCCTGCACGTAGACCAGGTGGGAACAGCCGCGCCGCAGCAGATGAGACACCTCCATCGCCGTCGACTCGGGCGGAACGGTCAAGGCCCGCACACCGTACTCTTCCGGCTGGCGCGCGTATTTTTCCATCAGAAAGCGGATGAATTGGTAGGGAAAACGCAAAAAGGCCTGAATGTTGACGGCCAGCAGATACACGGCCACCACGGCGACATTCGTCTGCAGAGACAGGACAGACACACCCAGCATCAGTGCGGACAGCATGGCGCTCAGTGTCAGCGACGCGATGGCTGCCCGGCGGTATGGCATGCACCAGCAGAGGACAGCTTGAACGATCCGCCCCCCATCCAGCGGCCAGATCGGCAGCAGGTTGAAGCCGGCGACCGCCACGTTGCCGGCCAGGAAAAAGCGGGCCCACTCATCCGTCCAGATGCCGGCATACCAGCATACCAGGGAGACCGCGATCATGACCACGTTGAGAAACGGGCCGGCCAGGGCCACCACAATCTCGTCAAGCGGATCGACTGCGTAGGCTTCCTCCATCGTCGCCACGCCGCCAAACGGCAGCAATTCCACTTCCGTGACCGTCCAGCCCAGCTCCCTGGCGACCGCGATATGCCCCATCTCGTGAATCAGTACGATCACAAACAGGGTGATAATCTCCCAAAACTTTCCCAACAGGATCGACATGCCGATCACAATCCAAAACAGCAGGTGAATGCGCAGGCGGATGCCGAACGGGCGCCACTCATTCAAAGGAAATCACATCCAGCGGATCGATCGCCTGCTCCTGCGCCCGTGCCCCCAGGTACAGATACCGGGCCGTTTCATTGACGGCTCGCGGGATGCCCACCACCTGTCCCGGCTGGAGAAAGTCGTTTACCGCGACCTGAATTTTCTCCAAATTGCCAAACCACATCTCCCGTCCCTGGGCCAGACGGACAACCACCGTCGTGCCAAAACCAGGCTTTTCCCCCACAAACGTCACCCACCCGGCCTCGCCCACCGTGACCGCACCGTCTGTCCCGGTGCTCAGCACAACCTTGCCGCTGGCATAGTCAAAGGGCTTCACCACTTTCCACGAAACCGGCCATTTCCAGACGGTCTGTGTGCTGTGCCCGTCCACCGGAACCGCTTTCTTGCCCGACAGGGACGGCAACAGCGTCGGCAATGCACCGAAGCGCGCTTCGTACCAGTCGGCCACGCCGGCAAAATTAAAATCGCGCGTCATCACTTCGCGCGCCGAATGTTTCCAGTCCAACGGAACGACGGACGTTTGGAAAATCAGATAGGCCAGACCCACCAATAGCGCGGACGCGAAGATCCGGATGCCCCATTGCTCCCGGTCAGGCAGTTGGGGCATGGTGCTGTTCCGGCGGGAAGCGTATGGAAACAGAGCGTCGTCGGGGTCGATCGGATCTTTCCAGTCGTCGACAAACGGGGCCAGACTGTCGCGCGACTGTGAGCGAATCCGCTCCATCCGCGCCCGCCTCCTCTCTTTGACACGATCCACTTCGTCGAACATGTCCCATCCCTCCGATGGCCAAGCTTTTGTACCATCTTATGACCTGTCTGTCCGCATTATAACCGCGCGGCATACAGCCGTAAGGAACGGATGACGGCTGTTGACCTGGGCAGCTGGGGACTGCCCCGACATGCAAAAAAGCAGCCTCTCCATCGAGAGACTGCTTTTGATATGGGCCATTGTTTACAGTTTCACAACGTTCGCAGCTTGCGGTCCGCGGCTGCCTTGAACGATTTCGAACTCAACCTTTTGACCTTCTTCCAGCGTTTTAAAACCCTCTGCCTGGATAGCGCTGTAGTGTACGAATACGTCATCTCCGCCTTCAACCTGGATGAAACCGTATCCTTTCTCCGCGTTGAACCATTTAACAATACCTTGTTGCATGAAACAAAACCTCCTAAACATGCGCCCGCATCGGGGCGAAAGAGTGATCCGTTAACCTGTTTTTACAGAGGAGTTTTTGCCGGTATGGAAAAAGTCGTACCGAGCCGAGATTTGACCACATGGTGGCGTCTCTCAACAAGGTACGACTCCACAACCTATATCAAATCACTACAGCTAGTAAAACGGGTTAACTTAGATTGAGTGTATCACATCCGGATCGGTTTGTCACGCATTTAATCAAAACGCAGTCTGTCCTTGCGCATCCCGATGTTCAGGACGACGCCGATGATCAGAAAATTGGTCAACAGCGAGCTGCCGCCGTAGCTGATAAAGGGCAGTGGAAGCCCGGTGATGGGCATCAACTGGATGGTCATGCCGATGTTCTCAAAAATCTGGAACGTGAACATGCCGACCACCCCTGCCACTACATAGGAACCAAACGGATCTTTAACCTCCATCGCGATGCGGATCATCCGGTAAATCAGGAAGAAGAACAGGATCATCAGCACACCCGCGCCGACGAAACCGAGCTTTTCCGCAATGACGGTAAAGATGAAGTCGCTTTCGCCGACGGGGACCCAGCCGAAACTGGCCTGGGTCGGCGTGTTAATGCCTTTGCCAAACAGTTGGCCGGAGCCGATCGCAATCAGCGATTGCTTCAATTGAAAACCGCGCCCCATCGGTTCCAGATCGGGGTTGAGCCAAAACTTGATCCGATCAAACTGATACGGTTTGAAGATCTTGAAGAAAATCGACTGATGGAAAAAGTACAGATACGTCATAAACCCGAAAAAGCTGCCGACGAGCGTGCCCAGGTAGAGCACGTGTTTCAACCGGATGCCCCCCACAAGCAGCATGGTGGCCAAAATGCTGCAGTACACCAGCGCGCTTCCCAAATCGGGCTGCACCAAAATCAACAGCAAGGGCACGGCGACGATGAGCCCGACGGGAATGAGCTGATAGAAATACCGGAACCGCTCGGGATCGTCAGCCTTGTTGGCCAGGTAACGGGCCACCGTCAAAATCGTAAACAGTTTCATCGGCTCAGACGGCTGAAACAAAACGCCCCCCGGCAGGCGGTACCAACTCGTGGCGTTGTTGATCGGCGTCGTCTGGAATACGCCGATCAAAAGGATGATGCCGATGGCGTACAAGACGTAAGACATGGAGTAATACAGCCGATAGTCGAACAGCAGCGTAGCGAAAAGCACCATAAATCCGATCGCGTACCAGATCATCTGCTGGTTGGCCATGTGGATACCTTTGTCCGATCCGGAAATACCACTGTAGCTGTACACGGCCAAGCCAAACAGGATGATCACAATTGGCCAGTCGATCGATTTCAGATGTCGTTTTTCAAGGTCAAACATAGTAGTTTCTTCGCCCTCCCTGGCTCCCATTCTCACGAGGGACGCGGCTTCCTGGGATCCGCTTGCGCATCTGCGCCGATAAGAATGAAAGAACAGGAAAACTCCTGTTCTTTTGGTTCGGCTAACGTCGCTTTATTTCAATCCGAAAAACCTGCGCACCTTTTGCAGCACGCCCGTCTTTTCCTGCAGCGGCTGAAGCGGCACGGCTTCGCCCAACAGGCGGCGGGCGATGTTGCGGTAGGCGATGGACGCACGGGACTCGTGGTTCATCACCACCGGCTCACCCTGGTTAGCCGATTTGATGACATGATCATCATCCGGCACAACGCCAATCAAGTCAATGGCTAACAAATCCAGAATATCTTCCACATCGAGCATGTCGCCGTTTTTCACCAGGTGCGACCGCACACGATTGATCACCAGCTTGGGCATGCCGACCTGTTCCCGTTCCAACAGACCGATGATCCGGTCCGCGTCACGGACAGCGGCTTTCTCTGGCGTCGTGACTACGATCGCCTGATCCGCGCCTGCCACCGCGTTGCGGAATCCCTGCTCGATCCCGGCCGGGCAGTCGATCAGGACATAGTCAAACTCCCGCTTCAACTGTGTGACGATTTCCTCCATCTGCTCGGGGGAAACCGCCGACTTGTCCTTGGTCTGTGCAGCCGGCAGCAGGGACAGGGTTTCGAACCGCTTGTCTTTGATCAGCGCCTGCTGCAGGCGGCAAGTCCCTTCCGCCACATCCACCAGGTCGTAAATGATGCGGTTCTCCAGTCCCATGACGACATCCAGATTGCGCAGTCCGATATCCGTATCGACCATGCAGACTTTCTGGCCCAGGAGAGCGAGCGCCGTTCCCAAATTGGCGGAAGTGGTCGTCTTGCCCACGCCGCCTTTTCCTGATGTTACGACAATTCCAATACCCACGTCCGTTCCTCCTCTTACCCTAACGCCTCACACTTTTTTCGCGCCCAATTCGGGGCGAATCCGGGGCAGATAATTCATTTTGGCTACCAGCATGGTGCCGTTCTCCAAATAGGCGAATTCCGTGCCGCCGTTTTTCGCCCACTCTTCTCCCGGCCTGCTGATCACTTCCGCGATGCGCAGTTGGGTGGGATTCATGACCGCGGCGGCGATGATCACCTGCGTATCCCCGTTGATCCCGGCGTGGGCGTACCCGCGCAAATGACCCAGCACGTAAATGCTGCCCGTCGTCCGCACGATGCCTCCCGGGTTGACGTCTCCCAGAAGCAGCAAGTCACCGTCGAACTCCAGCACCTGCCCGGCGCGAACCGTGTGTACCTGGATGGAAAACGTCGATTTGAGACGTTCGGCAAACGCTTCTTCCTTGGTGATCACGTCCGCTTCGATCGTGTGGATCACCAGATTGCCTTTTTGCCGGATAATTTGCGTCAACTGCTCCTGTTGTTCAGGAGTGCAGTATCGCTTTCCCAATTTAATCGAAACGCGAATCAACGGACCCGACAAGATCTGTTGATGGCTGTGCTCTATCTTTTCACGCAAATCGGCCAGAAGTTCGTCGAAGGAACAGGCGTCATCCATGAAAAAGACGAGACCATCTTTTGTTCCCTTGATCGTGACCTTGTTTTTCACAGTCGTCACCTGTTTCACCTCGAGCGATACCATTCGCCACGATTACAAAAGATTCCTGCTCCATTGAAAAAAATTGCCGAATGCAGTCGGTCGCAGCTCATTGCTGTTCAGCCTGGGTCGGCTGCTGCTGCGAAGCAGTGTTCGCGGCGGGGGTCAGCACGCCCGGATACATTTCGTTGTATGCCTCCAGCAGTCTGCGGGCAATCGGACCGGTGGCGTCCGAACTGGACGTGCCGCTGCGCAAGCTGTCGGGAGCGAGCACGACAAACACCAGTTGCGGGTTTTCGTAGGGGGCAAAGCCGACCAGCAGGGCGTTTTCTGCCTTGCGCCCGGTCTGCGCCGTCCCCGTCTTGGCCCCGACGTTGAACGGCAGGCCCTTGAACGTGCTTGCCGCCGTACCGCCTGGCTTCGTCACGGCCAGCATCCCTTCCTTGACCACCTGAATGTATTTCGGATTGACGTTGACCCGGTTCAGCACTTCCGGTTCGATTACGGTCAACGTCTGTCCAGGCTGTTTCGGGTCCGTCGTGCCGCGGCGGATTTCATTGACCAGATGCGGGCGCACCCGGTATCCGCCGTTGGCGATAGTCGAGACGTACTGGGCGATCTGAATCGGCGTGAACAAATCATATTGGCCGATCATGGCGTCGGCCAGGTTGCCGTAGTGTGAATAGGGGTTTTCCCATCCCATCTTCTCGCCGGGAAGATCGATGCCCGTCTTCACCCCCAGTCCAAACTGCGCATTGTAGTAGTCCAGCACGGAAAACTGTTCGGACCAGTGATTCTTCGCCCGTCCTGCCAGGCGGATCGCCATCTCGTACATGTAGGTGTTGTTGGACACGGCCAGCGCGCGGCGGGCGTTGACCGGACCGTGTCCGCTCGGTTTCCAGTTCCGTTTGTACATGTTGCCCACCTTGAGGCCGCCGCGGTCGATGATGGTTTCGTTGGGAGTGGTCAGCCCCTCGTTCAGGGCGATCATCACCGACATGGGCTTGTAGGTGGACGCCGGAGGAAACGGCGTATAGATGAATCGGTTTGCCTCGTTGGGCAGGATGACCGACGTATACACCTCGTTAAATTTCTTGCGGTCGTAGTACCAGTTCACATCGTAATCCGGATAGCTGGCCATCGCCAGGATTTCCCCCGTGTTCGGATTCATCACCAGAACATGGGCCTCCTTGAATTCCTTTGGCGTGGTCGGCTTGCTCTTGAACTTGAGAAACTCCTCTTTCAAAATGGCTTCCACCTTGCTTTGGAAGCGCCAATCCATCGCCAGCACCAGATCGTTGCCCGGTTCCGGTTCCCGGCTCATCCGCTTTTCAACCGTCTGCGAGTCCTTGTTGACGTGCACTTCCATCACGCCGTCCTTGCCGCGCAAATAACGCTCGTAATACGCCTCCAGACCGGTCACGCCGACGCGGTCAAACGGATTGTATCCCTGCGCCTGGTACTCCTTTAACTGCTCCGGCTTGATGGCGTTGATATAGCCAAGGAAGTTGGTGCCAAACGGCGTTCCGTCCGGGTCCTGAATAATTTGTCGCACCGGTTCCAGCACAACGGAAATACCGGGCAATTCGGACAGACGTTCCTCGATTTGATACCGCTCCGCATCCGAGATGTTCACTTTTACGCGGCGCGGAATGTAGCTCGGCATATGTGAAGAGCGCATTTCCTGCAGCAGGGAAAGCTTGTGCCACTGGAACTGGCGCTGCTGGTCGTTGAGCGGCAGACTTACGTCCAGGTCAAAAATGGCCGCGTAGCCCAGCAGTTCCGTATCCGATTTCCCCTTCAACTCCTCGGGATTGGGAAGCTTGTTGATCCGGTATTTGATCTGGCCGATCAGGTCGTCCCGGTACTCCTTGTCCAGCGTCAACTTCAGTTCCGCGTTGCTGGAGACGGCGTATTTCAACAGCTCCGCATCGGACATTTCATCCAGCTCTGCGCGCTGCCCCGGGTCGTTCAGCTTTGCCTTGAGCAGACTCAGTGCCTGCTTTCGCGAGGTGTCGTCAAACGGGGAGCGCACATACAACCCGACGTACAGCGCCGTCTTGATCAGTTGGTAGTCGGACATGCTGTCGATCTCGCTTACCTTCGGCACCTGCCGCAGCTTGTGCTCGATCTGCTCGATCAATTTGTTTGTCTCCTCGGGGCCAAACGCAACCGGCAGCTTGGATTCCAGTTCGACCGTCTTTTTCAGCAGTTCCTTGTCTGTCCCCATTTTCACGCCATCCATCGACAGGATGCGGGCCAAAAGATCGGCCACCTTATCCTCGTCGATCTCCTGCCCCAGCTCCTCCACGTAGGTAACGGTATAAACCGGCTTGTTGGAGACCAGCACCTCGCCGTTTCGGTCAAGGATGCGGCCGCGGGGAGCCGAAATCGGCAGCTCGCGGATGCTGTATTTCTCCAGTTCATGTCGGTACTGCTCTCCTTGCACTAGCTGGACGTAGGCGAGACGCAGGATGATGGCGGCAAAAAACAGGAACACAAGCAAAAACAGGATGTTTAATCGAACCGGTATGTCCGACTTCTGCTCATTCTTTTCGTCCACGACCCCTCTCCTCCTTTCCAGTGCCCCCGCCGGGATGACCCGGCTGCTTGTGCCGCTACTCCAACGGGAGGTCGCGTTTGAACATAACGGATTCGCACAGACGCTTGATCGGGGAGTAAATCACCAGGGCACTCAACATATTTAATACGACCGTTGGCAGAATCTGCCAGTTGAGCATCCACTGCACGTCAACAGGGGCTTTGGTGAGAAGCAGATGGAGGCTGTACAGCAGCCACTCGTGGGCAAACAGGATCAGGCTGCACGTGACAAACACCATCCCGAAGCCCCGCTGAAACAACAAGACGATTAATCCTGCAAAATAGCTGGCCACCATCATCGTTATCATGTACAGACCGATCACCTGTCCGTACAGCACATCTTGCAAAAATCCGAGTGCCAGCCCGTAATAAAGTCCTTCCCGCCGCCCCAAAAACATCGAGACGAGAATGGTGCCGACAAGCGCAAAGCGGGGTACTGTCATCAGAGACAGACCCCATTTGTCAGGCAAAAAGACCTGAACCAGCGTACCTTCCAGAACAAACAGCAAGAGCAGCGTCGCAGCGAGCAGAAACCGTGGCATTACCTTCCACCTCCGCCCGATCCTGCAGACGCTTGCGACTGCGTGTTCTGTCCAGGCTGAGTTGACTGTTGTCCCTGCGGCTGATTGGGTATCAGCTCACCCGTGGGCGAGAAGGTGAAGTTGCGCTCTACCACCATCACTTCGTTCAATTGGGAAAAGTCGGCGCTCGGCTGGATATAGGCGGTCTGCGTCAATCCGTAATCGTCAGGCTGTACCCGAACAACGTATCCAATCGGCAGATTGGGCGGAATCACTCCACCAAATCCGGAGGTGATCACCTGCTGCTTTGGTTCGATTTTCTCTCCCAAAGGGATTTTGCGCATGACAAGCAGGCGTTCTTGCGGATCGTATTCTTCAATGACACCGCTGACGGGATGGTGGGTAACGGTGCCGTTGACGTTGCGCACGGTTTGAATCGAGGCCGAGACGTTATTACGCCGCTCATAGCTGGTCAACAGTTCCACGGTGGCGGAAAAGTTGGCCACGCTCTGCACCCGGCCGATCAATCCCTTGGCGGTCATGACCGCCATGTCTTTCTTGATGCCGTGTTTCAATCCCTTGTCGATCGTGATGACGTTGTTCCACGTGTCCGGATTTCTGGCCACCACTTCTGCGTAGCGAAGCTGGTAGGACTTTTTCAACGATTCCTCTGCTTGCAACAGCTTGCGAAGACGGTCGTTTTCCGCCTGGAGCGAGTGCAGCTCCGCCGTTATCCGGGCGTACTGGTCCAGGCTTGCCTTGAGCGCCCGGTTTTCTTCGTATACGTTGTACGCGTCGCCAATTTCTTGAAAGAAGGTGGAAACAGCCTGGGCAGGGCGGTAAAAGATCCCCTGCACCACGCTGAACACATCCTTGAAAAACATTTCCGGCCAGGTCAGGCGAGCCCGTTCCCGGGACGTAAAGCCCACGATGGAAATCAACAGGACCAGGCCCACAAGCACAATAATCAGCCGCTTGTTCCCGAAAAACGACATGCCGCAACCTCCGATTATTTACCGCGCTTTTGTCTGGAAGAGGTGATTCCGTGTTTCGATTTGAACAGATGGAGGTTTTCCAGCGCGCGGCCGGTTCCGATCGCGACACAATCCAGGGCGTTTTCCGCCACGTGCACCGGCATGCCGGTCTCCTTGCTCAGCAGGCGATCGATATTACGCAGCAGCGCTCCGCCGCCGGTCAGCACGATGCCGCGGTCCATGATGTCAGCTGCCAGCTCCGGCGGACTTTTCTCCAGTGTTACTTTCACGGCTTCGACGATGGCTGCCACCGTTTCCGCCAGCGCTTCGGCAATTTCCTCGCTGCTGACGGACAGAGTTTTCGGCAGCCCGGTCACCAGGTCGCGCCCGCGAATCTCGACGGTCTCCAACTCGTCGGGAGCGATGGCGGAGCCGATCTCCAGTTTCAGCGTTTCCGCGGTGCGCTCGCCGATCATCAGGTTGTACTTACGTTTGATGTATTGAATGATGGCTTCGTCCATTTCGTCGCCCGCGACGCGAATGGAACGGGAGGTCACGATGCCGCCGAGCGAAATGATCGCCACTTCCGTCGTCCCCCCGCCGATGTCCACGACCATGCTGCCGGTCGGTTCCCACACCGGCAGGTCAGCGCCAATCGCTGCGGCAAACGGTTCTTCGATGGTGTACGCTTCCTTCGCGCCGGCCTGTTTGGTGGCGTCTTCCACGGCCCGTTTTTCCACCGCGGTAATGCCGGACGGAACGCAAACCATCACGTTTGGACGGCGGCTGAACAGTCCCTGGTTTTTCTGCGCCTGGTTGATGAAGTAGCGCATCATTGTTGCCGTCGTGTCAAAATCGGCAATCACGCCGTCCTTCATCGGGCGAACGGCGACGATATTGCCGGGGGTACGGCCAATCATGCTCTTGGCAGCATTCCCGACTGCTTCGATCGTATTGGTGTCGGTGCGAATCGCCACGACGGACGGTTCGCGTACGACAATCCCTTTTCCTTTTACATAGACCAGTGTATTGGCAGTGCCAAGGTCAATCCCCATGTCACGAGAAAATCCACCAAACATAAAAAAACTCCTTCCGCTGTTGTCCGGTTACAAATCAATGATGTAATAAACTCTGGTAAAACATGCTCGGTAACACCGGTCCATTATGCGGAGCCAACGCATACCCGTTACAGGTAGCCCTGCTCTTTCAAGCTCACGTACCTGGCGTCACCGATGATAATGTGGTCCAGCAGGGTAATGCCAAGCAGTTCGCCGGCTTCCCGCAAGGTGCGGGTAATGGCGAGGTCTTCCCTGCTGGGTGTTGGGTCGCCGCTGGGATGGTTATGTATGCAAATGACCGATGCGCTGCTGGAGCGAATCGCTTCTTTGAATACTTCCCGCGGATGCACAATGGAGGTGTCCAGACTCCCGACAAAAATCGTTTTTTTGCCGATGACGTGATTTTTGGTGTTGAGAAACAGACAGACAAAATGCTCCTGCGTCAGATGGCCAAGCTCTGGCATCATCAGTTCCGCCACATCGCGCGGCAGACGGATGGACGCGCGGCGCTGCCCCGAACCTCCAAGCAGTCTGCGCCCCAACTCGAATGCAGCATGCAACTCGATCGCTTTCACCTGTCCGATTCCCTTCAAGCTGGTGAGTTCGGTGTGAGAGGCTTGAGCCAGGCTGCGCAAGTCGCCAAACGTAGCCAGCAGGCGCTGGGCAAGTTCAAACGCCGTCTCCTGTTCACTGCCCGTTCGCAGCAGAATCGCGAGAAGCTCGGCATCGGACAGATGGCCCGCTCCTTCGCGCAGCAGTCTTTCTCTTGGGCGGTCATAGTAAGGGACGTTTTTCTTACGCATTTCGTTACAGGTGGTTGCCGACATTTTTACCGCCTCCAGCAAATCGTGATCGGTTTGCGGAAACGGCTGGCATCAGAAGCGTCATGAGCGGGCAGAGGCCGTTGCCGCGGAATGCGCAGCACTGATGCGTTACAGCAGGGTGATTCCGAAGCGGGAAAGCATGCGGGCCGTCAAGCACAGCGGCAGTCCGACCACCGTAAAGTAGTCGCCTTCGATGCTTTCCACAAGGGTGGAGCCAATGCCTTGAATGGCGTACGAACCGGCCTTGTCCATCGGTTCCTTGGTCGCGATATAGGAGCGAATTTCCCGCTCGGTCAGCGGGCGAATCCGCACCGTGGTCTTGCAGTGTGCAACCTCGAAACGGCCGGTAGCGGCATCCGTCAGAGCGACGCCGCTGTACACGGTATGCTCACGGCCCTGGAGCTCCGAGAGCATGCGAAAAGCGTCCGGCTCGTCAGCCGGCTTGCCCAAAATGCGTCCGTCCAGGACCACGATGGTATCAGAGCCGAGCACGACGCCGGTATCGAGGCGGGAAGCGACGGCCTGCGCCTTGCGAAGGGCCAATTCTTCCACTACCGCTTCCGGGGACATTCCCGGCTGTGTCGTCTCGTCCACTTCACTGGTCATGACGGTAAACGGCAGACCCAACGTCTGCAAAAGTTCCCGCCTCCTCGGCGACGAGGAAGCCAAAATGAGTGATGTTTCTGCTTTCATGTCACGTTCGACCTACTTCATTCTGCGATATATCCAAAAGGCGAGAGCAAGCCCTCCGATACTGGCCAGATTTAGTTTTACCTGAATGTTTATGTTATACTTCAGGATTTCCAAATCGGCCGCCGGGGTCCATGAAATCTCTTTACTCTTTGCGAGAAACGGGATCCACGGTCCCAAAATCTCTCCCAGGATACTGCCGCATAACATCCCGGAAAGTAAAAGAAGCAGAAGCGTAAGTGTTTCTTTCCCCTTCAAATCCCTCATCTCCCTTTTTGTCTCTGCGTCCGAACCACTATTCCCCGCATCCGTCCCGCAGAGGTGCGGTGCAGCCAATGGCGGCTGCCCGACCGGTGCCGTGCGGCAGCCCGGCAATACCGGAACGAAGCCGTTCGAACATCTATATCTCTCAAGGGATTTCTTTTTTGCCAACCATAAGTGTAGCAAATGGGACAAGGTGAAACAATCCCCGATACTTACTGTATGTAAAGAAAAAACTTCCTGCAAGAAAACCTGCATGGAAGTCTTGGTCATGTACCGTTATTCCGCCGCTTTCACCTGCCGGACCCAGTTGGCGTAGTTCTCCCAGAACGTCAGCACGCCGGCCTGCACCTGCCAAGCATACGATTCCGCGCTGGCCGTCTTGCCGCCGACAATTGCCTCCGCCATTTTGTCGCGGGCCTGCACAGCCTGGTTCATGCCGTTGACCATTCCGGCGAACAGAGACTGCCCCGACTCTTGCGCGGAAACGGATCGGCCCTGCTCCAGAAAACGGCGGTGCTGTTCTTTGATCGCGGACGCTTCTTCCTTAGACAGCACCGGCTGGGCCGAACTGATCACGTGACCCGATTGGCTGGCCAGGGTGCGGGCCATCTCCAGCCCGGTTTGGAAAAACGCATTCAAATCCTCCGGTGTTGCCGTCCCCGCCGCTCCTGTAACGGAAACGCTTCCGGAGACACCCGGCAGGACCCATTCCTTGACGTAGACGTCCATTCCCTTTGCCTTCAGATTGCTGGCAAACCCGAGCACGGCGTCGCGGGCAGGCGCCGCAGCAGCAAACAGATACTGTTTGTCCTCTCCTTTGTACAGGAAGTGCGGGATGCCCGCTGCGTCCAACGGCTTGATCGCCTCGACTGTTGACGTCTCGGGTTGGAACACTCCGATCTGGGCCACGTACAAACGCTCCTCCGGCAGTTGCAGCTCCACCATTTGCTTTGTGCCGTCCGCGTCAGTCCCTGCGGCTTCGGGTGTGACCGGTCCGGCCGCTTTCATCCCGTCTGCCTTATCATCCTTCCCCCCGGCCGAAAACGTCGTCACGGTATCGCTCAATACACTTTGATACGACCGGGACAGTTGTTCTTCGCCGAAAACGCTCAGCACCAGCAGTCCGAACACCAGCCCGATCGCCACCGCGCCGCCGGTGGCAAACAGATTTTTTGTCACGGTGCCTTGACGCACCCATTTCGACAGGACAACCCGGCTGCGTCTGAAACGGCCGCTTTCCTCCTCATCCGGGGAGAACTCCGCCTCCCGCTGCGGCTCAACGCCGCTATCCCGCACTGCCGTCACCTGCGGGTGCTTTTTGTGAAGCTCTTTTAACAGCGACCAGGCATCCTCTTCCCGCGACGTTTTGACGGTCGGGACGAGAGGGATCCCCTCTGCTTTCCGCCACTCGATCGGGGGCTGCCCGCCGTCCGTCTGCCCTGTTTTTTTCTCCGTCCTGCTTCCATCCCACCGCTCGCCGTTCAATTTTACCGTCACCTGCGTTTTTCTCTGTCCGCTCATGACAACGCCCTCCTCAAAAACAGGCTCTGTTTGTACCAGTCTACGTCGTGTGGGGACAGGTTATGACAGCATGTGGACAGCGAGGATGCCCGCACAGAGAAACGGAGCAAACGGCAGCGATGCCCCACGCCTTGCCTGCCCATCCAGCAGCATCAGGACACCTGCCGCCAGCGCCAGCGCACTGCCGACGGTAAGCCCAGCGGCAAACGTCCGCCAGCCGACCGCTGCCGCCAGCACACCCGCCAGTTTGGCGTCCCCCATCCCCACCACATCAGGTCGAACCGCGGAGATCGTCCCGAACAGCAGCAAGCCAAAACCCCCTGCCAACAGCGAGGAAAGCCAGGCGTCCGGATGCTTCAGCCAATGCAGGGCCGACAGGACGGGCAGGGCCGCCAGCAGGACGGCATTGGGGATGCGCCGGAACAAAACATCGGTCAGAGAAACCAGGAGACTGAATACAATGAGTAGGAGAGCGGAAAGCTGCTCTGTGATGTCCCTCCCGTCCTGCATTCGTACGACGGCAAACAGGGTGCCGCAGAGAAGCGACACGACCAGCCTGCAAAAAAGCGCAGGAGCACGGAAAGCAGACGGCCCAAAACGACAGGCCAGTCCGCATACATACCAGCCGGCAGCAGTGCCAAGAACTCCCGCACCGATCGCTCCCCACATCTCCACAGCAATGCTCCCTCCCTGTTTTTCTTCGCTGCAATGATTCTGCCTCTTCACAGCGGGACAAAAACAGGGGAGCCGTATCTGCCTAATCCAGCGGCCTCATTTTTCTGAGGCCATGCTCAAACTGGTGCAGCTGGTCTATGCGCTCGTTGACGAACTGGAAATCCTCCTGCCACCCCTGCTGCTTCGATTCCTGCACGACTTCCGCCTTCTTTTCCAGCGTCTTGATTTCGTTTCGCAGCGCGATGATGATATCCACAAATGTGTCCATATTCATCTGCCGGATTCGCTGAATAAACTGCCATTCCGCTTCCGTCAGCCGATATTGTTTGTTTGCCACGAAGTGATCCCTTCTTTATTGTAAAATGTGTCAAATTTTAATACTTTCGTTTCAAAACATGGACTTTTTGACGTCGCAATTTATATAATTATATTTGAATATGTTTATATAGACGAATTTACAAGGAAGGAATGAATGCATACTAGCATGAAAGAATTCCCTCCCCTTCGTTGAGGTCAGAGTTGACGTCAGTTCATCCAAACAGGAGGCGATCGTTGTGTTCAATATTCGGGAGTGTGACTTGCCTGGTATCGGGCGAAAGTACCAAATCGATACCAGGGGAGGAGACAAGCTTGTAGTCGTCGTTCACGACGACGGCCGAAGAGAGCTGTACCACTTTGACAAGGACGACCAGGATGACAATATCTCCATGGTCACGCTGGATGACGACGAAGCGCGTCAGGTCGCCGGCATCATCGGCGGGATGACCTATAAGCCGAAAGCCCTCGATACCATTGAAATTGCCTTGGATCAGCTGGTCATCGAATGGTACAAGATTGAACCTGGTTTTCGCTGCATCGGAAAAACCATCGGCGAACTGGACATCCGCCAAAAAACAGGGGCAATCGTCATTGCCATCATTGAAAAAGACCACAAACAGATTATCAGTCCCGGGCCGGAGCAGGTCCTTACCGCCGGCTCAACCCTGGTGGTTGCCGGGGAAAGAAAGCAGGTGAAGGCGTTAAAAACCACGCTGAGCACGGGAGGTGAATGATATTGGAGTACATCGTGTTTGAAGTAGGCCTGGCCATCGCGTTGATTGCCATCGCCGGCTTCATTTCCACGAAACTTCGCTTCTCCATTGTCCCCTTTTACATTCTGGTCGGCATGGCGGTGGGGCCCCACGCCCCTGATATCGGCCTGTTTGACCTCCGCTTCATTGAAAGTGCGCCGCTCATCGAATTTATGGGCCGCATCGGCATGCTGTTTCTGCTGTTCTACCTGGGACTTGAATTCTCCGTCGGCCGCCTGATCAAGGCAGGCCGCTCGATCGCCGTAGGCGGTACCATCTACATCGCCATCAATTTCACGCTCGGACTTTTGTTCGGGTTTGCCGCCGGGTTTCCCACAAAGGAAGCGCTGGTGATTGCCGGCATTACCACCAGTTCGTCCAGCGCCATCGTGGCAAAAGTGCTGGTCGACCTGAAACGGACAGCCAACCCGGAAACGGAGATGATCCTCGGCATTATCATGTTTGAGGACATCTTCCTGGCCCTCTACATCTCCATCATGTCCGGCCTGGTGCTGAGCGGGGCCTCATCGATTGCGGGCGTCATTACTTCCGCACTGATCGCGCTCGGCTACATGCTGCTGTTCATCATCATTGGGCGAAAGGCGGTCCCCTTGCTGAACCGCGCGCTCCAGATCAAATCCAATGAAGTGTTCATGCTCGCCGTGTTTTCCGGCCTCTTTCTGGTCGCCGGCTTCTCCGAGACGATCCACGTCGCCGAGGCGATCGGAGCGCTGCTCGTCGGCCTGGTGCTCGCGGAAACGGAGCATATGAAACGAATCGAGCATCTGATTCTGCCTTTCCGCGACTTTTTTGGCGCCATGTTCTTCTTCAGTTTTGGCCTGACGATCGATCCCTTGGCGCTGAGCGGAGCCGTGTGGCTGTCCATCATCGCCGTACTGCTCACAATGATCGGTAACTTTTCCGCCGGTCTGCTCGCCGGACGAAGCGTCGGCCTGTCCCCCAAGGCTTCGTCCAACATCGGACTCACCATTATGTCACGCGGTGAATTCTCCATCATCATCGCGAATCTGGGGAAATCCGGCGGCCTGCTTGAGATCCTCCAGCCGTTTGCGGCCCTTTACGTGTTAATTCTGGCGATTACGGGCCCGTTACTGACGAAGGAATCAAAGCGGATTTACAACCTGCTGAACCGGGTAATCCCATTAGAGCGGATGGGGCGGAAGAAGCCTGCGGAAAGCTCCGGCCAGCATTGACAACCGGCAAGGCCACAGCCAGAGGCCGCTCGGATGTGTTCCACGCGGCCTCTGGCGACCACTCACGGCATCCATTTGACCAAGAGACCGGCGTGCACCAGCCCGCCGCCAAAGCCGTAGAGGAGCAGCGTATCCCCGGGCTTCACCTTTCCGTCGCGGATGCCCAGTGAAAGCGCCAGCGGAATGGTGGCCGCCGACGTATTCCCGTAGTACTCCATGCTGTACAGTGTCTTCTCCAACGGAAATCCGCTTTTTTCGCAGATGGACTCAATCATCCGCAGATTGGCGCTGTGGGGAATGAACCAATCCACGTCCCCAAGCGTAAGTCCGGCCTGCTCCACCACTTTCGCCATGCCTGCGGGAACCGTAGTGACCGCCCATTTGTACACTTCCCGGCCGTTTTGCACGATACAACCGTTTCCTGCCAGTTCTGCCTCACCCATTCGCCGCGACAACCCCGTGCGGTACAGATGAATGCCTCCCTCTCCTTTTGTTCCCAAATGGGCGGCAAGAAATCCCGGGTGCTGCTCATCCCGCTCGACCAGTACCGCCCCGGCGCCGTCGCCAAACAGAATGCAGGTGGTCCGATCCGTGTAGTCGGTCACCTTGGACAAGGTTTCCGCGGCCACGACCAGCACTTTTCGATGCAGCCCCGCACTGATCATGCCGTTGGCCAAGTGCAGGGCGTAGGCAA
Source organism: Brevibacillus sp. MCWH (assembly GCF_013096935.1). Lineage (NCBI taxonomy): Bacteria > Bacillati > Bacillota > Bacilli > Caryophanales > Paenibacillaceae > Brevibacillus > Brevibacillus sp. MCWH. The sequence goes on from NZ_SDLF01000006.1 coordinate 213,777, forward strand.
ACCCGGCACAGGTGGCGTTTACATCAAGCGCTCCCGCCTGCCCGATTCCAAAGCGGGCTTGAATGCGGCTGGCGACGCTGGGAAAGGGGTAATCCGGCGTGGTCGTAGAGACGAGAATGAGGTCGACATCCTCCACCGTTTTTCCATACGCCTTGATCATATCCTCAACGGCGGCGATTGCCAAATCGCTGGTGAACTGGTTTTCGTCGGCGATCCGCCGCTCCCGTATGCCGGTGCGCTGCACGATCCACTCATCCGACGTGTCTACCATCTTTTCCAGGTCAAAGTTGGTCAGCACACGCGCCGGCACGCAGGTACCAATGGCCGTGATGCGTGCTTTCGATGCCGTTTTCATACTCATCTTTTCTCACCTCGCTCGTATTGTACCCCTATTATATCACCAAGTATTATTACCTGGTGCTAATTTTCCCGTTTTATTCTATTGCTTTCATCACAAAAAACGCCCGGACCGTCATCCGGACGTTTTTTTGCCGTTTTTCACACGTGCTTGCCGTTACTTGACCAGCTTTTCCACCAGCCAGTAAGCGGACTTCCAAATGTCGCCCGCTCCCATGGTCAGGACCATGTCGCCGGGCCGCAGCGCGTTGACCAGATGCTCCTGTACCTGTTCTTTCGTCGGGATGTATTGCGCGCGCGGGTGGCTGTTGGTGCGAATCTTTTCCACCAGCGCTTCGGCGGTCACCCCTTCGATTTTCTCCTCGCCAGCCGGGGAGTAGATGTCGGTGATGATCACCTCGTCCGCTTCCTTGAACGCCCGGCTGAACTCATCCATGAGAAAATACGTGCGGGTGAATCGCTGCGGCTGAAAGACGGCGATCACGCGTCTGCCCGACGCCCGGGCGCCGTTCAGCGTGGCCATGATTTCCGTCGGATGGTGGGCGTAGTCGTCCACCACGAGGATGTCACGCGCTTCTCCGATAATCTGGAACCGACGTTTTGCTCCTCTGAACGTTCCCAGCGCCTGCGCAACCGCTTCGAAGCTCAGCCCCGCTTCCAGACAGACGATAATCGCTGCCAGTGCGTTGGCCACGTTGTGCTTGCCCGGCACGTGCAGCGTCAGCTCGCCGAGCAGCTCTCCACGTCGGTACACCTCGCATTGGGTGCGGCGGTCGCCGCAGAGGATCGACCGTGCGCTGAAATCTGCCTGATCCACAAACGACGGGTGGATGGCGTACGTAATCACTGTTTCGGATACCGCTGTCATCATTTCCCGGACAGTCGGATCGTCGAGACACAGAATCGCTTTTCCGCCCGGTTTCAAGTGACTGAGGAACTGCGCGTACGCCCGCTTGAGATTGTTAAAATCGCCGCCAAAATGTTCCAGGTGGTCCGGTTCAATGTTGGTGACGACTTCGTACACAGGCCGATACTCCAGGAAGGAGCCGTCGCTCTCGTCCGCTTCCGCAACGACGATATCGCTTTTGCCCGCTTTTGCGTTGGTTCCCGCATTCAGAAGTTCTCCACCGATGATAAACGTCGGATCTACTCCGCACTCTTCCAGAACGTGGGCGATCATCGAAGTCGTCGTCGTCTTGCCGTGTGCACCTGCAACGGCCACGCCCGTCCGCTCGTTGAGAATACGGGCCAGCATCTGGGAGCGGTGCAGCACAGGAATGCCGCTTGCCTGGGCCGCGACGACTTCCGGGTTATCCTTTGGAATACTGGTGGAATATACGACCAGATCACTGCCTGCGACATGCTTGGCATCGTGGCCGATATACACGACAGCTCCCCGTTCCACCAGTTTTTGGGCCAGATCGTTCATTGCGACATCTGAGCCGGTTACCTTGTAGCCAAGGTCGATCAAGACGCGGGCGATGGCACTCATGCCATATCCGCCAATGCCCACAAAGTGGACGCGTTGGGCCTGATCCACCCTATTCACCTGCCTCTTCTACTGTAGTGGGAAAGAACGCGCGTACTTGGGCGATGAAGTAGAGCGAACCGCAGACAACCAACCAATCGTCGCCGTTTACCCTCCGGCTGTCCTTCACCCAAGAAGAAAGAAACGCCTGCCAGTCGGAGACGGACTCAAGACTTTCTGTCTGCCATCCTCCCGAGCAAAACGCATCGTACAATTGCCGGCTCTCGGCGGCGCGAGGAAAGACAAACGTCGCAAGGTGTATGGTCTTCACACGCTCTTGCAGCGGTTTGAGCGCCTCGGCCATCTGAGCAAGCGGCTTATCCGCCAGTCCGGCAAACAGCAGGTGCAGCCGGGTGTCTGCTGTCACCAACCGCTCCAGACTGCTCACCAGCGCTTCTATTCCCTCCCGGTTGTGTGCCCCGTCCAACACGACCATCGGTCTTGACGAGACGACTTCTAGACGTCCTGGCCAGCGAGTTTGTTGCAGTCCGCGGGCAATTTCCTCGTCTTCCAGCAAAAAGGAGAAGAAGTTTTTCAGCACGTCGATCGTCATCAGGGCAACGGCAGCATTATCCGCCTGATGGGGGCCGTTCATGGCCAGCCGGTAATCCGTCTCGTGCCGGCGGTGCAGGCTGCGGTAGCGGATGAGCTGCTCACCCATCCGCTCCTCCAGCTGCTCCACGTCAAAGTGATGACCGATTGTGTACAGTGTGCCGCGTGCTTTCTCGACGTGTTCCCGGAAAACGGTGAGCACTTCCGGCCGCCGTTCACCGGTCACGACAGGCACACCCGGTTTGATAATCCCCGCTTTTTCCCGGGCAATCTCCTCCAGGGTGCCTCCCAGGACATCCGTGTGATCCATGCCGATGTTGGTAATGACGGAAACGAGCGGAAAGACGACGTTGGTGGAGTCGTTCCGTCCTCCCAATCCCGCTTCCCACACGACGACGGCGGGTCTGGCAATCTTGGCAAAGTAAAGGATGGCGATCATGGTGATCACCTCAAACTCCGTGGGCGAGCCGTACTCCGTTTCCGCCGCGCAGCGCTCCACGAGCGGCTTCACCTCATTGGCCACCGCTACCAGATCATCCTCGGGGATCATGACGCCATTGAACCGAATCCGCTCGCGAAAATCGAGCAGATACGGAGAGGTGAACGTGCCCACGCTGTAGCCGGCTTCCAGCAGCATCTGCGTCAGATAGGCGCAGGTGGAGCCTTTTCCGTTCGTGCCGGCGACGTGGACAAACGCCAGCCTGCGCTCGGGATGATCCAATTCCTGCAGCATCCACCGCATTCTCTCCAGACCCGGTTTCTGCCCGAATCTCAGCAGCCCGTGCAGCCAGTCAAGCGTTTCACTGTACCCTTCCAAACGGTTTACGTTCATACCGCATTGCTCCATTCTCAAAAGTATGCGAAAGGTCGGCGGATCATTCGCTTTTCAGTTCCGCCAGGCGGGCAATCACTTTGTCCCGCTTCTCCATGTAATCAGCCAGTTTGGCCTTTTCTTCGTCGATCACTTTTGCCGGGGCTTTTGCCATAAAGCCCGGGTTGTTCAGCTTGTTCTCAATCCGCTCCACTTCCTTGTGCAGCGTCGCCAGTTCTTTTTCCAGGCGTTTGATCTCTTGGTCGAGATCGATCAGCCCGGCCAGCGGCAGGAACAGCTCCGCACCCGTCACCACGGCGGACATCGCCTTGTCCGGCGTCGCCAACTGCTCACTGATCTCCAGGCGTTCAGGATTGCAGAAGCGGACGATGTACTCTTTGCCCCGGTTCAGGCGTTCCAGCGCAACGGCGTCGCCCGGCTTGATCAGCAGCTCGATCTTTTTGGACATCGGCACGTTGACCTCGGCGCGAATGTTGCGCACGCTGCGGATCACTTCCATGAGCAGGTTCATCTCTGCCTCGGCATCCGGGAAGCTCCACTGTTCATTGACAGTCGGCCATGCCGCCACCGTGATGCTCTCGCCCTGGTGAGGCAGCGCCTGCCAGATTTCCTCGGTGATGAACGGCATGAACGGATGCAGGAGGCGCAGCGTTTGATCCAGCACGGTGGCAAGCACCGACTGGGTCGTCTTCTTCGCCGCCTCGTCGCTGCCGTACAGCGGCAGTTTGGCCATCTCGATGTACCAGTCGCAGAGATCGTCCCAGATGAAGTTGTACAGCACACGTCCTGCTTCGCCAAATTCAAACGCGTCCATCAAGCGGGTCACGTCGGCGATGGTAGCCTGCAGACGGGAGAGAATCCACTTGTCCGGCGTGGACAGTTCGCCCGACAGGTCAATGTCCTCGTAGCGGAAGCCGGCCATGTTCATCAGGGCAAAACGGGAGGCGTTCCAGATCTTGTTGGCGAAGTTGCGGTTGGATTCCACCTTCTCCCAGTAGAAGCGCTGGTCGTTCCCCGGCGAGTTGCCCGTCGCCAGCGTGAAGCGGAGCGCGTCTGCCCCGTATTTTTCAATTACTTCCATCGGATCGACGCCATTGCCCAGCGACTTGGACATCTTGCGCCCTTCGGAGTCGCGAATAATGCCGTGAATCAACACGGTCTCAAACGGATTTTTCCCGGTAAACTCCAGGCCGCTGAAAATCATCCGGGCGACCCAGAAGAAGATGATGTCGTAGCCGGTGACCAGCACGTTGGTCGGATAAAAGTACTTCAAGTCCTCGGTCTCGTCCGGCCAGCCCAGCGTGGAGAACGGCCAGAGCGCGGACGAGAACCAGGTGTCAAGGACGTCCGGGTCCTGCTCCAGCTTGTGGCTGTGGCAGTGCGGGCACTCGGTCACGTCGTCGCGGGACACAATCGTCTCGCCGCAGTCCTGGCAGTACCATGCCGGAATCCGGTGTCCCCACCAGAGCTGACGGGAAATGCACCAGTCGCGAATGTTTTCAATCCAGCGCAAATAGTTGTTCTTGAAGCGTTCCGGAACGAATTTGACGCTGTTCTCGCTGTACGCATTGGCGATGGCAGCATCGGCCAGGGGCTGCATTTTGACGAACCACTGCGTCGACAGGTACGGCTCGACGACGGCGTCGCTCCGCTCGCTGTGACCCACCTGGTGGATGTGCTCCTCGATTTTGAACATGACGCCCTGCTCGGTCAGGTCCTTGATGATCTGCTTGCGGCACTCGAAGCGGTCGAGGCCCTGATACTTGCCGGCGTTTTCATTCATCGTGCCGGTTTCGTCCATGACCACGATCTGCGGCAGGTTGTGTCTCAAGCCGATTTCAAAGTCGTTCGGATCGTGGGCCGGCGTGATTTTCACGGCGCCGGAACCAAACTCGGGGTCGACGTAGTTGTCAGCTACGATCGGAATTTCCCGACCGACGATCGGCAGAATCACCGTTTTGCCGATCAGGTGCTTGTATCGTTCGTCATCCGGGTGAACAGCGACAGCAGTATCACCCAGCATCGTTTCCGGACGGGTGGTCGCCACTTCGATGTAGCCGCTGCCGTCAGCCAGCGGGTAGCGCATGTGGTGCAGCGCGCCCTTCACCTCTTTGTAGATCACCTCGATGTCGGAGAGCGCCGTGCGTGCGACCGGGTCCCAGTTGATGATGCGGTTGCCGCGGTAGATCAGGCCTTTTTCGTAGAGACGGACGAATACCTCGCGCACCGCCCGGGACAGTCCTTCGTCCATGGTAAAGCGTTCACGCGAATAGTCCAGCGCCAGCCCCAGCTTTTCCCACTGGTCGCGGATGTGTTGGGCGTAGATGTGCTTCCACTCCCAGACTTTTTCCAAAAACTTCTCCCGACCCAGATCGTGGCGGGAAATGCCCTGTTCGCGCAGGTTTGCTTCCACGCGGGCCTGAGTGGCGATTCCGGCGTGGTCCATCCCCGGCAAAAACAGCGTGCTGTAACCCTGCATTCGCTTGGCGCGGGTGATGATGTCCTGCAGGGTGGTGTCCAGAGCGTGCCCCAGGTGCAGCTTGCCCGTCACGTTCGGCGGCGGGATGACGATCGTGAACGGACGTTTGTCCGGATCACGCTCCGCCTTGAAAAACTGCTTTTCGATCCAGTACGGATACCATTTGCTTTCCGCTGCCTTCGGATCGTAGTTCTTCGGCAGCAGTTGATCGATGTCTTGCGTCGGTTGAGTCGACATAGCACATCCTCCTTCGGAAAATAAAAAAACCTTTCATCCAAAGGACGAAAGGATCATTTCGCGGTACCACCTTTGTTAACGCACGGCGCGTCGAAAAGACAGACGGGGCGTGCGTTCCCTCAGACACATAACGGCTGTTGACCGGTTTCGGCTAAGCGGCATCGCTTCACCGAAACAACTCCCGGGCGACCTTCAGCCATTCCCTGCCTTAGAGAATCTCGCAGCAAATGATTCTCCCTCTCTGCCAAGGCGTCCTGGCCTACTCTTCCCGTTCATCGCTTGTTCCCTGTTCTGTTGCAGATTCTAGGTTATTATTATATACAAACTGCGCGCAGCCCGTCAAACCCGGCCTGCTACGCTTTTTTGACGCCAATGCCGAGCGCCTCCGCAAACCCCAGCAGTTCCAGGATGTCCAATATCTCTTCCCGCACGTTGACGATTTCCACGTGTTTGCCCGCACTAAGCAAATCCTTGGTGGTGTAAAACAGGCTGCAAATCCCTGAAGAATCGACAAACGTCACGTCGCGAAAGTCAACCGTCACGCGTTGATTCCGCTCCCCGTATTCACGCAGCAGCCGCCCCACTTCGTCCCCTACGGCCATGTCCAGTTCTCCGGCAAAAAACAGCGCGGCCTGTCCGTCCGCTTCGATTGCCCGGTATTCCATGCACAAACTCCTCTCCCTTGGTTTTCTCATCACGCCACCGGTACTGACAGTTCCCTGCTTTCATGTATTACCCTTTTGTGCATTTCCCAAACATTCACAATGGTTGGACGCGGCACTCCAAGACCAGTTTTGTGCCCGCCGACGAACTGCAAAGCAGGAGCCGGTCGCAGCACCGCAGCATGACGTGAAACCCGACACCCAGCGAGTTTCGGGTGGAATAGCCCTGGATCAGCGTCGCACGCGGCAGTTCTTCCAGATCGATGCCGCCCCCCTGGTCATGGACGACGGCGCGGCACACTTGCTCATTTGCCCGGTAGAGAGTGACCGTACCGCCGCTGCCGTGCTTCAGCGTATTGCTGGCCGCTTCGTTCAGCGCCACGATGTACTGCAATAGACGCTTGTCCGCCATTCCGAGCGGCTCCAGCACCCGTCGGCACTCGCGCCTCAGCCTGCTCAAATCCTCCGGAGCCCGTACGTCAATGGCAGCCAGCATCTCTCCTTCCCTGATCAGTACAAACAGTTCCTCGTCAGTCAACAGGACCAGCTTGTCGCCCGTCACCGACGCCAACACCTGTTTGTACAAATCCCACTCTTTTTTCTGCCGCCGCCGCTCCTCGGCAATCGCCTCCGTAATGTCGATCAGCGCAAGGCCGCACGTCCGGTCCGGCAGGGGAGACGCGTACAGCTCGTAGACACGGCTCCCGTCCGGCGCCACGACCTGTTCCCTGAGCGCGGTGCCCGCGTCCGCCGCCCGTGCCGCCAGACGGCGCATCTCCTGCTCCAGCGGGTCTTCCACCCGAACTGTCCCGAGCGGACGCAGGCGGCCGTCCTCCACCAGATAAAGGTAGATCGCCCCCACCTGGCGCAGGATGGAGAGCTTCTGCAGCTCCTGCTTGATTATCCGGCTCCACTCGTCGTTCCGCTCCCGCATGTTTTTCAACAGCGAGGCCGGGTCGAGCTCCCCGCTCAGATGCCAACGGTGAAACTCATCCAGGAGCAGCCGCTCCAGCACCTCGTTCCGGCGCAGCACCTTTTCAATATCCAGCACGTAATACGGCACATTGCGGATTCCCCGGACCAGGCTGCCGATAATCCGAAAGTCGGCGGCCAGCTCCACTTCAATTCGCCCATGCAGCGGCTGCCCGGGACAGTACAGCCCCACTGCGGTCCGGCTGACCGCGCGCAGCTCCGCGACAACCTCCGCGCCGTCCGCCAAAAGCGTCAGACGAACCTGCCGGGGCGGCAGCACCTTCTGCGCCGAGCGGCCCACCCGCAGTTCGTTCAGGCAGTTGCGGCAGGAGGGCTCGTCGGGACACCGCTCACACAGTATCATGCTCCTTCCCCCTCTTTCTTCGCAGCCGTTTGAAACTGAAGGATCAACAAGGAAATGTCATCCTTCTGCTGCCAGGCGCGGGTCAATTCCCAGACGCGCTGCTCCACCAAGGCAATGCGATCTTCGGCCGATGTCCGGCATTCGTTCCACAGTGCGGACAATTCCCGGCGCCATCTGTCGGGGCAGCGGCTCGAATCGCGCCGCTTCAGGTCTGGCAGGCCATCCGTGTAGACGAGCAGCATGCCGTCTTCAGTAATGTCCATTTCCTCCCGGACGTAGCGGCTGTCGGACGACAACCCCAGCCCCAAGCCCCCGGCGCAGGAGAACAGGCCGACCTTGCTGGCCGACAGGTACAGCGGCTGGGGATGGCCCGCCCGGCTGAGAAAGAGCTTGTGGGCAACAGCGTCGTACACCACGATCAACATCGTGATGAACGAGCGCGTTTTGCTCAAATCCGCATACAGCAGGTTGTTCAGCCTGTAGAGTATCTGGTCAGGCTCCCAGCACGTCTGGATCACTGCCCGCAGCGCGCTGCGAATGCTGTTGGCCATCAGGCTGGCCGGCAGGCCGTGTCCCGATGCGTCTGCCACGACAAAGCAGGTGTAGCGCTGGTCAATCCGGACGTAATCCACGTAGTCCCCGCCCACGTAGGCAACCGGCAGATAGACCGCTTTTGCCTGCAGGCGCGGCAGCACCATCCGTTCCTCAGGAATGAGCAGCAGTTGAATTCTCCGCGCAAGCTCCATCTCCTGCTCCATCAGGCGCAGTTCAAGCGACTGGTTTTCGTGCAGACAGCGCAGGATCAGACCACGCACGTTGACCGCGAGCAGTCGGTAAAAGGGGTGCTCCATCTCTTTTTCATCCGCCTCTTCGTCCGCCGTCTTGGCCAACACCACCACGTAGCGGGGCGACAGCGGCGAATCCCGCTGTTCGTCGACGACAATCTGCTCCGTCAGCGTATGCCGAATTTGCGGATGGTCCGGATTGCCCCGGACGCTCTCGTAATAGACGACACCATCCGCTGACTCCAGGGACAGCCGCAGGTATAAAAGCGTGCCCATTTTGGCAAACCAGGCGTCCACCAGCTCCTCGATCACCAGCTGCAGGTTTTCGTAGCTCACTTCCCTCATGCTGTGCTCGTTGCTGACGATCAGGAGCTGTTCATAGCGCTGCTTCAGCTTGAGCAGCTGCGCCATCTGGGCGTTTTTCCGCCCACTCTGCTCCAATTGCTCCGCGAACCTCCGTTCCAGTCTGTCCACATACCCAAAGGCGCGTTTGATCACGCTCCGGTTGGCCCGGATTGTCAGCACCAGCCTCACCAGCGCCACCAGCGCTCCCAGGGCCATGCCGATCAGACTGAGGCGCGGTATGGCGGCAACGGATAAGGCGGCAACCACGGTACCTGTCAGCAGTACCGCCGCCATGGATGCATCATGGAGGGAAAATGTCAGTCTTTCGTACGAATGGGTGCAGTCGTCGATTTCCAGTGAGCGTTCACTGACTCGCTCACGACGCTGATGCGCCCGGCAGAGAAGCCAAAGCGAAGTGGCCCCCGCGCCAAACAGCAGAGCCGGAGACAAAAAGGGCAGCGCCGCCGTCAAAACAATAAACGGCAAAACGGCCGCAAGCAGGCGGCGCCGATCCGGCTGGGCCGCATCCGCCATCCGCCGATTGGCGAGTGCCAGGGTGACGGCGGGAAGCAGCAGCAAAAACCCGCTTTGCAGCGCCATTTGGGCGTGCAGCTGGCGGGACAAATCCGGCATGAGCATCAGGCAGACGGCTGTTGTGCCCAACATGGCGCACAGCGTCAGTGCGTCCAGCAGCGTCTTCCACCGCTCGCGGCCGAGATACGGAGCAAACATCGTGTGCAAGGCCAACAGAAAAAAGAGCGAAAAGCACACACACAAAGACAGGCTGATTATCCGGACCCAAGCCATCGGGATGAATCCCAGCAGGTGTCCGGCTCCCCAGCTGATCAATCCCCATCCCAGCCAAAACGCATCCCAACGCCTATCGCAAGCTGAACGACGGGACACATGCACCAGATACGCGCCCGCGCCCGTACCCAGCGTGTAAAGAAGAGCTTCCCAGATCATCGTGGATCTCCTTATTTTTGCTATCCTATCAGACTATTTTCATTTTACCTACCCGCTCACTCCTGCGTCCAAACCTGTTTTTGCCCCGATAAGCGCGGCTGGTGCAAGGCACTGGCTGTATTCCTTGCGCATATGCTGGAACGAGGTGATTCCGATGAACTGCCGCTGGAAATTCCACCCCACCTACCTGAGGATCAAGTACGGCTGCAAACAGGTTCTGCTGCCGCTGATCATCTTTCAGTTCATCCGCACGGTGATCGTTCCCACATCGTTTGACGTCGTCCTGCTCGGCATCCTGGGGCTCTTGTACGTGGCCATTTACCTCGGCTGGCTGTAGGGGACTTCAATGAGGACAGCAAAAAAACAACGCCCCACTCTGTGAGACGCTGCTTGTCAAAAGGCCTGCTGAACCCAGCGGTTGAGCCGCATCAACCGGTCTATATCCTTCTCCAGCCGCTTGACGGCGTACAGTTCGTTCCAATCCCGCATGCCGCCGTAGTAGATTTCGATATCCCGCATCACCCTTTCCGGGTAGGTGAGAAAGATTGAAAGCAGGTCGATCTCATCCGGCCGAAGCGGAAAGATGCTGGTGTAGTGATGAAACAGTTGACTCGCCCCCGCCGCGTCGCCCGCCTGGTGAAAATAGGCGCGGTAGAACAGGGTCAGGTCACGGGTGGGCGTGTCAAAGAGGGCGCGGTCAAAGTTCAGCAGCTTTCCCTTCCCCGAGCGGTCGGGCATGATGTGGGCCGGATGGGGGAAGCCGTGGATCAGGGACAAGCGGAAGTGGGCGTGGGTCTGGTGCCGTTCCCGCCAATCCCGGAGCCGGGCAATCGCTGTTTGGGCCAGTTCGGACACGTACGCCTGATTGGCGAGGAAGACCACGTCAAACGGCGATGGATACAGGCGCTCACGGGCCAGGTCGGCCGCCTTCTCCGCATGTGCCAACAGATGCTGCCAGCGTTTCAAAAGGGAGTCGATCAGCGGCTCTACCTGGCGAGGATCGTCAAACCGGAAATTTTGCGTCAAATGGTGCAGCTCGGCCAATCGTTCCACGGTCGGCGTCGCCCAGGCCAATGGCTGATTGTCCCACAGTTCGCCACCGGGCATCCAGACGGTCAGGTAATACGTGGTCTCTCCCTGCTGGACGTAAGGTTCGTCGTATTTCGTGTAACAGTACGGCACCGCTCCGTCCCATCCCCGCTGCTGCAGATGGCGCAAAACGCCGCTGACAAGCAGCAGCTTTTGCGCAGAGACCCGCGTCCGCTTGCAGACAAACGATCCGTAAGGGGTCAACACCTTGTACACGTTGGGGGGTTTTAGTTCATCGACGGTCTGGGCGTACATGTCGTATTCACGAAACAGCGGATAAATATCGTCAAAGCGGCTCATACGCCTACTCACTCCTTGCACCCTCAGCCCGCTCAGCCACACGCCGCAGCAAACCGTCGACGGATTGCTGACGAACGAGGGCCTGCTCAAACTCCGCTGCCGAGCCCCCGTCCGGCTGACCATCATCCTCCATGTATTTTTCCATTTGTTTCCATAATTCCATTGGTGCCGCCAGAAACGCCAGCATTAGCGTATAGTCGCCGTAACTGAGCGGTTTTGCCTCCTCGTAGCCGTCGAGAAAGGCATCCACCTGAGCTTGGTCATGATGCGTCAGGTACAGATCCCGCAAAAAGACGGCCACATCCCGCTGCTGAACGGACAGCGTCGGCTGGAAAAAGCCGCGCAGGTAAAGCCTGCCATCGATCATGCCCAAATTGTCCCGGTGCAGTTCGCCGTGCGAGACGGACAGTGCAGCCGGATCAATCCGCGAACTGGCCAATAGGTCGGCGCTGCGCTGCATACGCTGGAGCACGAAGGGAAACAATTCGGCGACTCGCCGCCGTTCCCCCTCCGCCCGCCTGTACCTGGCCCGTACCGCTTCCCACAATTCCCGTGCCCGCCTTGACTCGGCCACCGCCTGAAGCTGTTCCTGGCGCCAAAAGTCTACGGCGGGAAACAGGCTGCTCTCCCGCTGGGCTGCGTGCATCATGCCGATGATCCTGCCGCATTGGCGGATGGTCTCGTGATCCGTCGGAACCGGTTCGATGTGGCGCAGATGGTCTGTCAGGGTAATGCCGCGGCTGGCCTTCACCAGATACGGTTTGGCATCCCGCGTGCGAATGAACCGTTCCAGTTCGCGAAACCCCTGCCGGGCCATCCTCTCCCGCCAGGCAAACGACCAGCGCATCACGTCCACACGCGGCCAGATACGCAGTTCCTTGGTGCCCCGGTTTGTCTCCAGCAGATAGCAGTCTTCCAGCGGCGTCATGTGGATTACCCTCGCCCGATAGCGCCGACAAATCTCGGAAAGGTCGATTTTCTCCACGGTTCCCCGCTCCTCACTCTGGAATGTACAAAATTTGCCCCTCCACTACCTGGTCCGCGCTCAACTTGTTTACCTCCAGGATCTTGGAGATGGGCAGGGAGTACCGCTGGGAAATGGATTCCAGCGTGTCGTTGCGCTGAATGATGCACAGTTTCAACTTGCTGTACCGCTCTTCTTTGCCGCGGATGAACGAGGTGAGGTTGTGCATCGCTTCCAGCGTCCTACTGTCCGGCTCGTACGCGTCCGCCCTGCGGGAAGAACTGGAGGACGACTCGGCGCTTTCGGCTGCCTGCGCTTCCTGTTGGATGCGACTTGCCTGGGAAAAGATGGACGTGAGGTTCAGTTTCTCCCCTTCTCCCTCGGTCGGCTTGCCGGAGATGGCCACACGCACCTCCCGCTCCTCTTCCGTCTTGGGAGCAGTCTGCACTTCCAAAACGTCCGGCTCCTCCTGCGCTTCGACGGTATCCGCCTCTTTCGCCTCCGCCTTGGCCTCGGCCACTCCCGTTTCTTCCGCTTTTACGCTTGCTTCAGCCGCTTCCGCTGCTTCCGCCTCCACGCTTGCTTCGGCCTTCACGCTTGCTTCCGCTTCGGCCGCTTCCGCTGCTTCCGCCTTCACGCGGGCCTCAACCGCTCCCGCCTCTTTTGCCTTCTTGTTGGCCTCGACAATTCGCGATTCACCCGCTGCAGGCCTGGCGCTTCCCGTTTCTTTACCTTCTGCCTGGGCCTCAACACCGCGTGTATTTTTCAATTCGGCCTCGTACGATGATGCGAATCTGGGAGCAGTGGCATCTGGAGCACTCTCCCACCTGCTTTGCTCCTCCCGAGCAGACGCGCGGTTCACCTCCCAGGGTGGAGCCTGATGAAACGACATCTCTGGATATTCGTCTGCTTCCAAAGCCGGCTGATCCCACGCACCTGTCACCTCACCGTATTCCGCTGAGGCGGTCACATCGCCATAATCCGTCTGGGGAGATGGCAAAGGTGAGGCAGGCCGGTCAAACAGCGCCGCGTATTCAGCAAGCTCCTCTGCCTCCGCATGAGGCTCCCGCTCCATCCTCTCCAGCTCAGACAGCCTCTGTTCGAGTTCTTCCAACGAAGCTGGACGTGCCACGCGGTCCCGCTGGTCCGGGCTGATTGCTTCGGCCTGCCACTGTTCTGCTGCGCGGCTCTCCACATCCACGTCCGAATGCATGTCCGAGTCCGTCTGCGGCTGCACGTCTGCACGCACGGACATGTCCGCTTCCGCCGTTTCCACCTCCGACTGCATCGCCTTCTGGTCGGATACCCAGTAAGGCTCTGCCATGTGGGCGGCTTCATCGGCGGGGGCCGTTGCCGAGTCGGGCTGCAGGGCGGATTGTTGCCCCTGCTCGGTCAGCTGAATGCCGGCAATTTTCAGTTCTGCTTCGATCAGCAGTTGATGCGGCGTTTCCACCTGGCAATCAAAACCGTCTACGACCGCGTAAATGTCCCCCATTTCGGCAACCCGGCTGACTGGGATCGTGATGTTGACGGGGATCCGATGATTCACTTCCTCCTCAAAACCGAACAGCCCGCCGTTGTTTCCCGCCTGCGGAAACGGAGCGAATGTCACCGCTTCCACCAGGGTTTCCGCTCCGCCTTCGGTAGGCTCCGAGGCGCCCCTGGCCGGCTCGTATGTTCCGTACAACTGCAGGCAGCCTGTTATGGAGATGAAGGACTGGTTTTCCAGCACCTCAATATCGGGGACCAATTCCAGCTCTTTCAATTCGCCAATCCCGGCGCGTTCCGCGGGGAGGAATATGGTTTCCTTGATGGCGAACGACAGCAGCCCATCCTGAATCGCCATTCGTGCTCCTCCTTTCAAGTGCAGGACATTTCCCTATACTATATGGACAGGACGAGCCGTTTAGCACTGCAAAATGAAAGGAGCACAAAAGAAATGATAGCCGTGCTGCAGCGAAAAGACGGAGACGTGCGCCAACCAGCGGTCTGCCGGTGATGTCCAATGCTGCCATCAGCAAATGAGGGCAGCCACAACAGCTTTTTTTACATGGACATGCCGCACGGAAACGCAAAAAAACCGGGGCATCAATTCCCCGGTTTTTGTGTCAAGTGGTCAAGCAGTTCGCGCATTGCCCGTTTTCCCTGGTCAATGCAGTCGGGCACCCCGACTCCGCCGTATGAGGCGCCTGCCAGCCGCACTGCAGGAAGCGCTGCACCTACTTTGGCAGTCACGTCGCGCAGCCACTGCTGATGGCCGACCATGTAGGGAAGGCCCCTGTTCCAGCGGGTGACCCGGTAAAAATCAGGCGTATCGCCGATCTTCATGACCCGTTTTAAATCGCGAATGACCACGTCGACGATCTCCTCGTCGGAGCGGTCGACGATTTCCTCGTGGCCCGGCTTGCCGACATAGCAGCGGACGAGCGCTTTTCCCTCGGGTGTCGTATGGGGCCACTTGCGATGCGTCCAGGTGCAGGCGGTGATGGTGTAATTGGCCTTGCGCGGCACGACGAAGCCCGTTCCCTCCACGTCCAGAGGCACCGCCTCCGCCGGGTAGGCCATCGCCACCGTGGCCATGATCGTCGGCTTTGCACCGCCGAGCGGCGGGATATCGACGTACGGACGCAGCAGTTCCTGCGCCACCGGATGAGGGACGGCCAACAGCACTGCATCCGTCCGCAGCGTCCGACCGTCGCTCAACTGCAGCATATATCCCTCCGGCCGCTTTTCGATCTGCCGCACTCCGGTATTCTTCTGCACCGCCTCTGCCGGCAACAGCTGCTCGATCCGCTCCGCCAGCGACTGCAGTCCGCCTTTCAGCGTCATGAACATGCCCGTCGGCTTTTTCGGCTGTTCCGGCTTTGCCTGCGGCCGTGCGTTTTTCATCGCCAGGATCAGGCTGCGGTACTTCTGTTCCATTTGCGCATACTGCGGAAACGTGGAGAGCAGGCTCAGCTTGTCGATGTCGCCGCCATACACACCGGAGATGAGCGGCTCGATGACGTTTTCGATCACTTCGTCGCCGAGACGGCGGCGGAAAAAGTGACCGACTGATTGGTCCTCGCCCGGTTTTCCGCCCGGCAGCACCAGGTCGGCGGCAGCCCGCAGTTTGCCCAGCGGCGACACCAGCGGCGTCCAGACAAACGGCAGCAGTTTGGTGGGAATGCCCATTACCGCCCCTTCCGGTATGGATACGAGGCGATCTTTATGGACGATGTACGCCTGTCCGGCGTGGTTGTGCACAAGCTGATCGCCCAACCCGACGTCTTTGATCAGTTGGGAGGCGCTTGTTTTGCGCTCCAAAAAGGAATCCGCCCCCAACTCGATGGTAAATCCCTGATGCCGCCACGTCTGGATTTTGCCGCCCAACCGGCTGCTTTCCTCCAGCAGGGTAAAGCTGACCGGTACGCCCTCTTCACGGCTCCATTTTTGCAGGTAGTAGGCGGCGCTCAGTCCCGTGATGCCGCCGCCCACGATCGTCACATGCAGGTGTTTGTCGCTCATACGCTATTTCCCCAAGTCCGCCAACTTCTTTCCGACAACATCCGCCAAACAGGCGATAAACTCCGGTCTGGCGTTGGGCATCGGCGGGCGGTAGTAGTTTGCGCCCAGTTCTTCCGTCACCGCTTTGCACTCGATGTCGTTGTCGTAGAGGACTTCCAAATGTTCGGCGACGAACCCAACCGGACAGTAGACAAACGACGTGTAGCCATGCGCCGCGTGCAGCTCTCTGGTCAAGTCCTGCACGTCCGGCCCCAGCCACGGTTCCGGCGTTCTGCCGGCGCTTTGCCATCCCACCGCGTAGTGGGTGACTCCGGCGGCCTCGGCAATCCGTTTGGCCGTATCCTCCAGCTGTTGCGGGTACGGATCGCCCAGCTGCAGAATCTTCTCCGGCAGGCTGTGAGCCGAGAAGATGACCACCGCTTTCTCCCGCTCCGCTGCCGACATGGCAGCAAACGTGTCGCGAAGCGCATTCGCCCAGTAAGCGATAAAGCCCGGCTCCTCATACCAACTGTCGATGCTGTTGATCACCGGACCGCCAATCTTCTCCGCATGGGCTTTTGCCCGAGCGTTGTACTCCTTGACACTGTAGGTGGAGTAATGGGGAGCAAGCACCAGGCTGATCGCCTCGGTGATGCCGTCGCGGTGCATCGCATCCACCGCGTCCTCGATAAACGGCGCGATGTGCTTCAAGCCGAGGTAACCGACAAATTCCGCATCGGGGTGACGGCGGTTCAACTCCGCTTCCAGCGCTCGCACCTGCTCGTCCGTAATCTCAGCAAAACGGTTGATCCCGCCGACCGCTTCGTAACGCGCCTTCAGGTCGTTCAGCAGGTCTTCCGGCGGTTTGCGACCGCGACGAATATGGGTGTAGTACGGTTCGATTTCGTCCTGGCTGCGCGGCGTTCCGTACGCCATCAGCAAGAGGCCCCATTTACGCTTCGCCATCTGTTCACACCTCCCGTCACGAATCTCGGCGGTAACTGTGGATGAAGCGGGTCAGTTTCTGCAGCGTTTCCACCTTCGCATCCGGGAAGACGCCGTGCCCCAGATTGAAGATGTAGCCAGGCTGTTTGGTCCCCTCGTCCAAAATCGCCTTCGCTTTGGCCTCCAGCATGTCCCACGGCGCCAGCAGGAGCGTCGGGTCGAGATTGCCCTGCAGCACCTTGGTGACCCCCAGTTCCCGCGCGGTACGGATGGAGGTGCGCCAGTCGAGACCGACCACGTCCACCGGCAGGCGGTCCCACTCCTTCAGCAGGTGGCCGGCGCCAACGCCGAAGTAGATCGTCGGCACGCCTGTTTCTTTCAGCGCGCTGAAGATGCGGTGCATCACCGGCGCAATATAGGTGCGGTAGTCCTCGTCGTTGAGTGCGCCCACCCAGGAGTCGAACACCTGCACAGCCTGCGCACCGGCGCCAATCTGCGCTTTCAGGTAGCGAATGGTCATCTCTCCCAGCTTGTCCATCAGCGCCTGCCATGCCTCCGGCTGCGTGTACATGAACGCTTTCGTCTTGTGGTAGTGCTTCGACGGGCCGCCCTCGATGATGTAGCTGGCCAGGGTGAAAGGCGCGCCGGCGAAACCGATCAGCGGTACGGAGAGCTGCTGGCGCAGGATTTTAATCGCTTCCATTATGTACGGCACGTGCGATTCCGGGTCCAGTTCGCCCAGGCGCTGCACATCGGAAAGCGTTTTGACCGGATTGGCAATGACTGGTCCGACGCCCGACTCGATGTTGACGTCCACTCCGATCGGCTTCAGCGGGGTCATGATGTCAGCAAACAAAATGGCGGCATCGACACCCAACTGCTCAACGGGCAGCCGCGTGACTTCCGCACACACTTCCGGTATGTAATTCATCTCAAAAAAGCTGTACTTGGCGCGAATCGCCCGGTACTCCGGCTGATAGCGCCCCGCCTGCCGCATGTACCAGACCGGTACGTGCTCCGTCGGCTCGTGGCGACAGGCTTTCAAAAACGTATCGTTAAACGGTTTTGCACTCATGAACAAACCTCTCTTCGTTCAAAGAATGATCCTCTTTCATGATACCATCCACCATTCGACAAATCCCGCATCTTTTGTGTCAAAATCGTTATCGTTTCATAGTGTTTCCAAAAAGTTCCTACTGAATGCGAATATCCCCGGTCGCGGAGCGGACGAGGATGCGGGGTCCGTCGGAGCCGTTCGATCCGTCCAGCCTGTGATCCGTTCGCTCGCTGTAGGATAGTCCGGGCCACTCGGCGTCCACTTCACCCGTGTCGGATTTCAGGTCGAGCCGGACGGCCGCCGGTTTCTTCTCCACTTTGATCTGCACGTCGCCCGTATCAGTTGTGATGTCAACATTGCCGGTCAGTTCGGCCAGCACCAGATCCTGCACGTTTCCCGTATCGCTGTCGATGTTGACATCGCCGCGGATGCCGACCAGGTCCATGTCACCCGTGCCGGTGCTGACCGCCAGCTGGTCGCCCTCAAAGCCGTTCAGCTTCACGTTACCGGTGCCTGTTTGGATCGTCAGGCGCTTGGCCTGCAAGCTGCCGGTGCGAATGTCTCCCGTCACGGTGGCAAGCTGCACGTCCTGATAGGCAGCAGCAGGAATGGTCACCTGGAGTTCCAGTCGAGTGTTGGGAGAGAAGAAAAAGCCGCCCTGTTTTGGCTCCCCCACAGTGATCCGCAGGATACCGTCAGGGGTTACCTCCGTCTGCAGCGTCGGCTTGAGAGCAGCGGACAGCTCCCCGACCAGCCGGACGCTGATCGACGACTCCTGGGCTGCGGAGAAGACAACATCAGCTGTCTCCGTCTTCAATTCGATATTGTTCACCTGCTGTGTGATCGTACGCTGCTCGTCGATGGACTGCACGTCAAAATGGAAATGCCCCCCCTGATGAAACTGCCAGACGAGCCCTCCCACTCCGACAAGAAAGGCAAGAAAGAAAAAGCCGAATAATCGATTACTGATGCGTTTCATCTCATTTCCCCCTGATCAAGCGCAGATTGAAATGCAGGTAGCGCAGAGATTGCCGGTACAGCCAGCCGGTCACCCGGAACAGCCCGATCGCCATCATGCCGCCCAGTCCAAACGACGCGATGCCGGCAAACACCATGTAGGTGCGGTGATCGGATGCTTCCGGAATGACAAAAGGAAACAGCAGGCCGACCGGTGCGATCAAAAGTGCCAGCGAAGCGGCGTAGAGGCCGATCAACACGCCGATGAGCGCAAGAAACGGTCCCAGGACAAAGACGAGGTTAAAGAAGACAAGCATGACGGTCGCGATCACCGTCCGCGTCATGTTGCCGACGGACGCATCGGAATTCGCCTGGTATATCCGATGGTCGGCCAGGATTTCTTGTGCAATCAGCCGGGGACTGCCCAGTGCTTCGGCAATCTCCTGCTCGCTTTTTCCGCTCTTGACACCGTTCAAAAAGTGCTGCGTGTAACTGGCCAGGATGTCCAACCGCTCCTTGTCCGGAAGCTCGCGCAGCAAGCTGTCCAGCTCACGTATAAATTCACTTCTCGTCATAAACGATCCCCCCTGGTTCATCCGATTGACCCCGCAGGCGAATGCACAACTCCACGTAACAAACGGAGTCGTTCCCGATCGGTTCGCCCTGAATCGGGAAGCTGGCAACGGACAAGCATCGACCCGAGCCAAACGCATTTTCCCATTGCTGACTTGTGAACGGCGCTTTCACTACCATTGTACTAGGATCGCGGCGATTAGCGAATACAGCCCCAAATGTACGTTACGAGCAAGGCCCCCGTTTCATTTCATACGTGTTCTCGATTGGGCGACGGGAGACACACATTTCTTCTCTGCGCCAGTCAAGCGGAGGCGTATTTTCCAGTGATGTCTGTTTCAAAAACAAACGACGCCAGATGGCAGCGCCTATGAAATATGAAAATGTGAATCTGACAATCTGTATTATGTCCGGTTGATATAGTTATAGACATGCTGGCAGCATTATTGTAAAATAAAACCAAATATTCCAAATATTAAATTATTTGAGGAGGAATTTGCGATGAGCCGACGTTTTCTGCCCGCCTTGCTCGCCCCTTCCCTCGCCCTTTTGCTGGCCTGGCCGTCCGCTGCCGCAGCAGCCCCCAGTCCCACTCTGCACGACGACAATCCAAACGGAAAAGCAGGTGATTGGTACACCGGAGCGATACCGCCCAACGCTTCGAATGACAAACCGGTATTGCTGTTCGTGCAGGGGCTTCATTCTGACTACACCACGTGGACTGCCTCCGACGACTTTTACACCGCCGCTTACAACGCCGGATACCGCACCGCGTTCGTCCAGCTGCCGGATGCGGAGGGCACCGGCGGCAGCATGTGGACCAACGGCCGCATATTGGCAGATGTCATCAAGAAAGTGGCCGACTACTACCAAGTCCCCCAGATCAATGTAATCGCCCATTCAAAGGGCGGCATTGACACGCAAGCGGCGCTGGTGTACTACGGAGCGCACCCCTACGTCAACGTCGTACATCAATTGGGCACGCCCAACAAGGGGTCGGAACTGGCCGACCTGGCCTACAGCGATTGGACGTGGTGGCTGGCGGAGATTATTGGCATGCGTGACGATGCCGTCTACTCGCTGCAAACCTCCTACATGGCGCAGTTCCGTGAGCAGACAGACAGCCGGGCGGAAGCCCGCAAGGCCACCACGTACATGGGAGCAGGTACCGGTGACGATGGATGGTTTTCCCCCACCTGGTTCGCCCATGCCATCCTCCCCGGCTCGGATGACGGGGCCGTCTCCCTCGACTCGGCGTTCGGTCTGCCGTACGGTATCCGCTCCTTTACGGACAAAGGCTCGGAAAAGCTCTCCCACTTCCAGCTGCGGGATGCCTCCAAGACTTGGGAGCTTGTCCGGCCCAAGCTGAAACTGGCTTCCGCCGGATGGAGTGAAGCCGGAGCGGCTGAAGCCGAGTGGACTGACGCTGGATCGGCCAAAAAAGCGGATCAGGCCGACCGGGTGCCGGCACGCAGCAAAGACGACGCTACCAGTGCCATCTATCGCGGCGGAGAAGTGGACGGCGAGCAGACGGAGCGCATTCCTCTGGAAGGCGGCCTCAAGAACGTGATGATCGACGTCATGGTGGCTGACGAAGCGACCACGGTGGAACTCATCAGTCCGTCGGGGAAGGTGTACAGGCCGGAAGATGGAGAGGCAGTGTCGGACGAACACGGCATCTTCGGCAAAGCCATGCATCACGTCTTCTCGATTGACAAGCCGGAAAAAGGAGAGTGGACCGCGAAAATCAACGGCAAACGGGACGCGTACTTCCTGCTGGCCGCCGTCAAAGGAGGCGTCGACCTGAATTGGCAGGCGGACAAGCAGGTGTTCAAGAAAAACGACACCGCTTCGCTGCAGCTTGAGACGCGCAAAGGCAAAACAAAGCAGACCTCGCTTCAGCAGGCCACGCTGCGTCGGTCCGGATCCGGCAAGGGAACTGAGCTGAAGCGGCTCCGTGTCAATGCGGTCAGCGACAACGAGATGAACATTCGCTTCCAGGTGCCGTCCGAGCCGGGTGTCTACAATCTGTCGTTTGAGGTGACAGGCGTAGACGAATCAGGGGCAGCGTTTACGCGGTCGGTCAACTACAATTTTGCCGTCACGGACGATGACGGTGAGATTCCTCTTCCCGAATAAAACGAAAGAAAGCCCTCCGTCCGGCAGCTGTTCGGACGGGGGCTTTCGCTGTTGCTTCATGGCGGGTAGCAGCAGTATGGTCCTGCCGATCGCTCGTTTTACTCGTTGACTTCGACGATGCGCCCTTCTACCTTTGGGTTCACCGTCTTTTTGTTTATCAACGCTTCTTCGACGATGGTGTAGAGCGTGAGGCCGGTGTTGAATCCCGGTTTGTTAAACGACTCGTAGCCGTCGCCGCCGGCAGCGATGAAGTCGTTGGTGGCTACCTTGTAGGTTTTCTTCAGATCAAGCGGCTGGCCGCCCACTTTCACTTCCACGACACGCTCGCCGGCCGGCTTTTTCGGATTGTAGGTAAAGGACATGCCGCTGATTTGCGGGAATCGTCCTGCGCCTTCCTCCACCTGGCTGACGCCGTTTTCCAGCGCCTTTTTCAGCTCTTCGCCTGTCACTTCGATCACGGTCAGGGTGTTCGGGAACGGCAGCAGCGTGTACAGGTCCTTTTTCGTGATGTCGCCCGCTTTCAACTGGGTGCGGATGCCGCCTCCGTTGATCAGGGCCACGTCCGCTTCGTGTCCTTTGATTGCCTTCGTGCGCTCCAGCATGATGTCTGCGACCAGGTTGCCGACGTTGGTTTCTTTTTTGCGCACCAGGCTGCGGTCTCCGTCCAGATCCACTTCCGACTTGGCGATCACTACGCCCATGACTTCGTCGATCTTGCTGACAATCTCCTGCACCAGTTTCTCTACTTCCGGGTCAGCCTGTACACTCTCATCGTACTCTTTCAACCCGCCGCTAAACGCGACCAGCTCCTTGCCCAGGTAGTACAGGTCGGCACGGCCCAGAGATTTGCCGTATTCCCAGTCCTGCACGATGTAGGTGCCGTTGACCACTTCCGGTGTCTTCAGCGGCGTGTGGGAGTGGCCGCCGACGATCAGGTCGATGCCCGGCACGTTCTTCGCGATTTCGCGGTCCACCTCAATCCCCACGTGGGAGACCACGATCACGTGATCCGCTTCCTTTTTCAACTGCGGCACGACCACCTTCGCCACTTCCACCGGATTTTTGAACGTCAGCCCTTTCACGTTGTCCGGATGCGTGAGAATGGGCGTATCCTCCGCCACGAAGCCTACGAACGCGAACTTCTTGCCGCCGATCTCCGCCTTGTACGTGGGCACGAGGAACTCCGTGCCGTCAGCCTTAAACACGTTGGCGGAAATGATCGGGTACTTCAGCATATCGCGCAGCTTGAGGAGCTGTTCGTAGCCGAAGTCAAACTCGTGATTGCCCGCGGCCATCACGTCGTAGCCGAGGTGATTGAGAATCGGCACGACGGACTCTCCCTTGAACTGGTTGACGAAGACAGTGCCCTGGAAGGTGTCGCCGGCGTCAATCAGCAGGAAGTTCTCGTTTTCCTGACGCCACTCTTTCAGCAGCGTGGCAATCTTGGCAAAGCCGAATTCCTTGAGGCTTGCATCCTCTTGAATATGTCCGTGCGTGTCATTGGTGTGGGCGATGGTGATGTGCGTGGTGGCCGCGTCCCCGATAGCCTGGAAGAATTCGCCGCGGGTCACCTGTGCCTTGTTTTCCAGCTTGAGCGTATAGCCCAGCTTTTTCGCCATCTCCGTCAGCTTTGCGGCGGACGGCAGTTGTGTCGGAGTGTTGATGTCGTTTGCGCTAATTGCTCCCTGGCTGTTTAGCCAAGTCAGGTACGGTGCGGACCAGTGGGCGCCTTTGCCCGCCGAGGCGGTGACGTGGACTCCTTTCAGTTTGGCAAAGACGACGGCGGCCTCAGCCAGCGTCACGCTGCGCTCCAGCGCCAGATCACCGTTTTGTCCCGGTAAGAGGATGGACTTTTTTACCATCCAGTCCACATGCTTTACCGGATGGAGCGGCGCGGCAAACGCCGATCCGGCCATCAGCGACGAACAGATCGCTGCAGCCACTACGGCCAGGCTGATGCGACGTGCTTTTTTCATGAGTGCTTCTCCCCCCAAAACAATAATTGATAGAATAGGACAGCACTACTGATTATAGCAAAATTTTCTTGCGATTTGTCCACATTTTGTCAGAAACTTCCCATAAATTCGCCAATCGCCGCCGTCAAGTCATCCGGGACTTCCAGCATGCCCATGTGGCCCGCTTTCGGCAGCAGCACCTGGCGAACGTCCGAACCGTCTGCCGTGAAGGTCTTGGCCGGGGAGACGATCTGGTCCTGTTCGCCCGCGACAAGCAGCACAGGCAGGCTGGTTTTCTGCAGGACGTGCCGTCGATCCGGCCGATCTCTCATCCCCTGCAACGTGCGGATCGCTCCCTGCGGATCAGTCCCAAGACCTATTTCCCTGGCCAGCCGCACATCGTCAGGACGGGAGGTGACGCTGTCTGGGGCAAACAGCCTGGGCACAAGCGCCTTGATAAACGGCTCCATCCCGTTCTGCCTGATGCTCTCCATGCTCTTGTCGCGGTTGGCCTTTCCCTGTTCGTCGTCGGGATACGCGGTGGAGTGGATCAGCCCGAAGCCAGTCAGCCTGTCCGCGTAGCGCTCCGCAAACGCCAGCGTCACGTAACCGCCCAGCGAGTGGCCCAGCAGCGTCGTCTGTTCCACTTCCAGCGCATCCAGCAGATGAACCAGATCCTCTGCCAGCCGTTCCATCGTGTACGGCTCGTCCGGCGCGGAACTGCTGCCGTGTCCCCGCAAGTCCGGCACGATCACGCGGAACCGCTTTGCCAGTGCGGGTATCACCTTTTGCCAATAGGCTGAACTGCCGCAAAAACCATGTACCAGCATGAGCGGTGCGCCGCTGCCCGCATCGGTGTAGGCGAGGCGAACGCCGTTTGGCAACGATACTTGTTTCATCATCGCAAATCCCCCTCGTTTTTCTCCTATTTTCAAAGTGTTGCCCGGCCAGGCGGATTCATACACCTGTCGGCTGAAAGCCGGATCACGTGGAATCCCCGGCCGCCGGAGCGGAACAAGTCCGCTTGCCAGGGCTTGTCCTATGATTGGAAAAACACGGTAATGAACTCCCTCAGGCCAATCACGCGCTGGAAATCAATCTGGACGCGGAGGCGTCGCTCGACGTGCTGCGCCGCCTTATGCGGGATATGGCCACGTTCCTCTCCGACCGCCTTTCAATACCCGCACGATAGGATACGGACTGCGGAGACCGCCCTCTCTGTTCCCGGCACCGCCGGCGGTTTGCCGCAGCCCGTCCCCCCTTTCCTCTTCTCAGACTTTAGACTCATTTCTCGTTTGAACGCGCAAAAACACTCACGACGAAAGCCCCTCGTGCCGATATGTGAAAAGGACCTCACGTTTACGACTCTGAGCACACCTGGAGGGAGCGTCATGATACATGCATCTCGTCGGGCACTTATCCTGCTGATCGCGCTGATTATAGTAAGTCTCGTATTTTTGATAGGACTCTCCACCAAGGAGACAACGGCCGAAGTACTGCCAACCCGCGTGAAGCCTGCCGAAGGAAAGCCGCTGAAAGCCACGTGGCTTTGGCACACATACGAGACCGCTTCGGAACCGGATCAAATCCTCACGTTTGCCGCCGAGCAAGGCGTAAACCTGCTGTATCTGAAAATCGATACCTCGCTCTCCCCTGCGTATTACCGGAAGTTCATCGGCAAAGCCCGCGCTGCCGGAATCGACGTGCATGCGTTGGGCGGGAAATCCGATTGGGGGCTGGCACAAAACCGTCAGGACATCCTTGCGCTCGTCGATTGGGTCAACCGGTACAATCGCAAAGCAAAGGCTCAGGAAAAAATCACCGGCATCCATCTGGACATCGAACCGTACCTCCTGCCTCAGTGGAAAACAGATCAGCAAGCAGTCATCCGGCAGTGGATGGGCAACGTGGAGGCGTATGTCAGCAAAATCAAGCAGCAGCCTTCCCTGCAGATTGGGTGTGATCTGCCGTTTTGGCTGGACAATATCCCCGTCCCCGGCAGCCCCGACACCTCGCTGGCCGAATGGATGATCGCCAAGCATGATCACGTGGCCGTGATGGCTTACCGCGACCGGGCGGCAGGATCGAACAGCATCTCCTCGCTCGTGACCCAGGAGCTGGAGATGGCCGACCGTCACGGCAAGAACCTGCTTGTCGCCGTTGAAACGAAACAAAGCAGCGAGGGCAATTTCATCACCTTTTTCGAAGAAGGCAACGCGTTCATGGACCGGGAACTGAACAAGCTGCCCGCGCTCATGGCGAAACACCCTTCCTTTGCCGGCGTGGCTGTCCACTCCTATGAATACTGGAAGGAATTGGCAAGATAATCCTCCAACAAAAAAGTCCCTGCCGCAATTGGTCAAGACCCCATTTTGTAGACACTTAAAAAACCCCCGGCCGTTAGGCCGCATGCTGACGCCTGTACTCGACTGGCGTCAGCTTATTTAATTTGATTTGCAAACGCTCCTCATTGTAAAAACGAA